>RFIK01000077.1 GCA_003695605.1 Chlorobiota bacterium | reverse complement strand
GCCGTGGTTGTACGATTCTGGTAGCTGATCGGTGCTCCTTCAATAATGTCCCCAAGGCGAGTTCGGAACGCCAGTCTTCCATCAGGTAGAACGTGCGCCGTGGCACCACGAATGGAAAGCGCAAGCGCGGACGCGTGGCGTGCTGTCGCTGCGTGGTAATCGCACTTGATCGTGCCGTTCGGCTGGAAGTAGAACTGAGCACGTACTCCAGGTGCGATGTTCTCGAGCATAACCTGGTGATACACTCGAATCCCTTCAAGACACGTGGTACCGCGGTATATGTAGAGGGTCGTTGGCATGATGCCATTGAGTCTGAGCTGTGTCCGGTGACTACCAACCGCGTGTAGTTCGACACGGTGAGCTTGGATACGCTGTGTTCGCGGTTCGGTGATGTACCATACATAACCGTAGCCGCGCTCGGTGATGTAGAGCAAACCATTCGGCACGATGGCGTAGTACCGAACGGGTGGAGGAAGCTGCCCGCGATTTTCGATGAACCCCTGCACACCTGGCATAGCGATTGCCTGTGTAAGCAGGAGTACGCTGAGCAAGCAGGTAAACTCTTGCAGAAGTCTCATCCATGCGATGGTGAATCGTTCCTGCACAAAAATATTGCCGTTGTAAGTCCCACAGCCGCATTCGTGCTTTATGGAAAGCTCGCTACAACAGGACGTGCTACTTTCGACCGAGGATGTGCTCTCGCTGCTGGATGATACTGATCGCTACCGAATCGTCGAAGCCGATGAAAATCCGCTCCTCTACTCAGCAGGTCACATTCCTGGTGCGGTGCAGGTAGATTGGATGACAAATTTCCTCGATCCAGTCATCCGCGATCTTATCACGCCATCGAGCTTTGCACGGCTCTGCTCTAACCTGGGTATTACACCGGAGACGATGGTAATCTTCTACGGCGATCAATCGAATTGGTGGGCTTGCCATGCATTGTGGGTATTCCATTACTTTGGCCACACGCGTTGCAGTATCATGGATGGTGGGCGAGCAAAGTGGCTCAACGAACGGAAACCGATCTCGTGGGATGTTCCTTCGTACACACCCACAGAGTACCCCGTACCGACGGTCAACAAAACAATCCGCGCCTGGCGAGATGATGTCTTAGACCATATCCGTCAGGGGAAGAAACTCGTTGATGTCCGATCGAAGGCAGAATACGACGGACTTATGACGCATCCTGCCGACTACCCAACGGAAGCAGCCATGCGTGCAGGGCACATTCCCGGTGCCGTCAATATTCCTTGGGGCACTGCAGTCCGCAGTGATGGAACGTTCAAACCAGCCGACGAGTTACGGCAGATTTACTGCACTGAGGGCGGCCTTGACCCGAGCGATGACATCATTGTCTATTGCCGCATCGGCGAGCGTTCGAGTCACACGTGGTTTGTGCTTCGCTTCTTGCTGGGATTTCGCACGGTGCGCAATTACGATGGCTCATGGACTGAATGGGGTAACTCAGTCGGTGTCCCAATCGAGCGCACCATAGCGCACGAGCGTGTGACTACACATAGTGAGGTCTAACAACATACGGGAGAGGGTCTTCGATGCCAGCCTGCTGGAAACCCCGGAGCCGCAGTGCACAGGAGTCGCATTCGCCGCACGCAACGTCGCTTCGGATGTAGCAACTCCAACTGAGCTCGAAAGGAACGCCAAGCTCGACGCCACGGCGGACGATGTCCGCCTTTCGGTAGCCAATGACTGGCGTGAGGATGGATATCTGTGTATCCGGCTTTGTGCCGAGTTCGATGACGCGTTCAAATGCACGGAAGAATTCCCGACGGCAATCGGGGTATCCGCTCGAATCCTCCTCGACTGCTCCGATACCGATGGCGCGTGCTCCGAGTGCTTCTGCCCAGCTTGTCGCGATGGCAAGAATGTTCGCATTTCGGAAGGGAACGTAGCTCGATGGAATTCCCTTCCGCTCGAGATTGGCACGCTCGACTTCGATGGTAGGATCGGTCAAGCTGCTGGCACCAATCGCAGCAAGGTATGCGACATCAACGACAAGCCGCTTTTCAATCGTGTAGTAGTCGCAGATTGCATGGAATGCTTCGAGTTCGCGCTGTTCGGTGCGCTGGCCATAGTTGAAATGCAACGCAGCAATGTCGTATCCATCCGCGCGGATTTCCGCCAGCGTGACGAGCGAGTCCATTCCGCCGGAGAGTGCAACGACTGCAATCATGTTCACTGCTCGGTGGGGAGCATGTTCAACAGATCAGGCCGGCGTTCCTTCGTACGTGCGAGTGCTTGCTCGTAGCGCCACCGGCGAATTGCTGCATGATCGCCACTGCGGAGAATCGGGGGCACTTCCATACCGCGGAAGACCGCCGGCCGCGTATAGACAGGCGCTGAAAGCAAGCCATCCTGAAACGAGTCGTCGAGTGCGCTCTCTGCATCACTCATTGCGCCAGGCAGCAGGCGAACGACTGCATCCACAATGACAGCAGCGGCGAGTTCTCCGCCACTGAGAACGTAGTCGCCAATGGAGATCTCACGAGTGACAAGGAGGTCGCGTACCCGTTGGTCAACGCCTTTGTAGCGCCCGGCAAGCAGAATCAAGTTCGCTGCCAGCGAAAGCTCATTGGCGACTGCCTGTGTAAATCGCTCGCCATCGGGTGTAAGGTAGATGACCTCGTCATAGCTGCGTTCGCGTTGGAGCGATTCGATGCACGCAAAGACAGGTTCACACCGGATAACCATACCAGCGCCGCCACCGTATGGCTCGTCGTCAATATGGCCGTAGCGATTGTCGGCGTAGTCGTGGAGGTTGTGCAGGACGATCTCGACCAAGCCGCGCTCACGTGCGCGGCCGACAATGCCGGTGGAAATGCACGATTCAATAGTAGCAGGCAGTGGGCAGACGATATCAATACGCATCGCACGATCCTCGCACAACGGAGGAAAACCGCTGCCAATGACGAACAACACAAACGTGCATTGACCCTCGGAAACGACTGGTATATTTGCAGCCCGTGGTTTCACCATCGCACTCCTGGATGCTTACGGAGTTTGCCAACGATCAAATCCGCCGCCGCTACGAAGAACTCCAGACCTTAGAATCGCGCGGTATCGAGCCATTCCCCTACACATACGACCGAACGCACAGCTCACAACAGATCCTTGCGACATTTCGGGATGATGATCCATCACTGCTTGGGGATGTCTCCGTCGCAGGGCGAATAATGGCATTGCGTCGAATGGGGAAGGCTACATTCTTCCACATCCAAGATGCCGAGGGCAAAATTCAGTGCTACATCAAAGCCGATGAATTGCCCGAGCAGTACGAGATCCTCCGATTCCTCGACATTGGGGATATTGTCGGCGTGCGCGGCTTTGTATTCCGCACTCGGACTGGCGAGGTAACGGTACACTGCCGGCAGTTGCACCTGCTCTGCAAATCACTCCGGCCGCTGCCGGTTGTCAAGGAAGAGCGCGATGAGCACGGCAACGTCATCGTCCACGATGCATTCAGTGACAAAGAACAACGCTACCGCAGGCGGTACATTGACCTCATCGTCAACCCTCACGTTCGGCAGACGTTCATCGTGCGCAGCCGCATGATTACCGCAATTCGGCGCTACTTCGATAGTCGCGGCTGGCTCGAGGTTGAAACCCCGATCCTCCAGCCGCTCTACGGCGGTGCCAGCGCACGCCCGTTTACGACGTTCCTGAACGCGCTCAATATGCCACTGTACCTCCGCATCGCGGATGAACTGTACCTGAAGCGCCTCATCGTCGGGGGCTTCGAGGGTGTTTATGAGATCTCGAAAAATTTCCGAAACGAGGGGATCGACCGCATGCACAATCCAGAGTTCACCGCGCTGGAAATTTACGTTGCCTACCGAGACTATCACTGGATGATGGAGATGACTGAGGATTTGCTGGCCACGGTCACAGCTGAAGTGCGCGGCTACTCTTCACTCCTGAGAGCCGATGGCACAGAAATTCCGTTGCAGCGTCCGTTTCGACGAGTGCGTCTTCTCGATGCAATCGCTAAAGCTGTTGGGGAGCCGATCGCTGAACGCTCGGAGAAGGAGTTGGCAACGCTTTGTGCCCGGTTTGGTGTCGAGCTACCGCCTTCACCGTCGCGCGCGAAGATGATTGATGAGCTGTTTAGCAACCTTGTGCAGCCGCAGCTGGTAGAGCCAACGTTTGTCACCGATTACCCCGTCGAAATGTCCCCGCTTGCCAAGCGCCATCGGAGCGAGCCATCGCTTGTTGAGCGATTTGAGCTTTTCATCGGTGGGATGGAAATAGCCAACGCATTCAGTGAGCTCAACGACCCACGCGATCAGCGGCGACGCTTCGAAGAGCAAGCACGCCTTCGAGCTGGTGGCGATGATGAGGCAATGATGCTCGACGAAGACTTCCTGATGGCTCTCGAGATTGGTATGCCACCGACTGCTGGTGTGGGCATTGGAATTGACCGACTGGCAATGCTCATGACTGGCGCTGCTTCGATCCGCGATGTCATCCTCTTTCCGCTCATGCGGCCCGAGGCACCTCACCGTCCGACGGAGGAGTGATGGGCTACACACGTATTACAATCGAACCAGCTGCGCCAGTTCAGCTGCGTCAGCGGTACCTGCTCCACGCGGTTCTCTTTTTGCTGACGTTTCTTTCGACGCTCATGGCTGGTTCGGCCTGGGCAGGGCGTGATTTTACCGCTGTCGAAAACTGGGGTGCGGGCCTCACCTATGCCATCCTCGTAATGCTGTTCATTTCAGCGCATGAGTTCGGCCACTACTTTGCTGCTCGCTACCACGGGGTTGCAACCACGCTGCCATACTACATCCCGATGCCACTGCCATGGCTGATGCCCTTCGGAACGCTCGGTGCAGTGATCCGAACACGCACGCCGATACGGTCGCGCCGTGCACTCTTCGATATTGGCGTTGCTGGCCCTCTGGCTGGGTTTGTGGTCTGCCTTGCAATTCTTGCCGTCGGCTTTGCGACGCTCCCAGGCAAAGAGTACCTCTATGCTATCCATCCCGAATACCGAGCGCTTCCCGAGATTCCGCGGTACGGATTGACCTTTGGAGATACGCTCCTTTTTGCGATGATGCGGTCGCTGCTATCGCGGCCTGATGCATTTATACCGCCGATGAACGAAGTCTATCATTACCCGTTTCTCTGCGTCGGGTGGTTTGGGCTCTTTGTCACAGCGCTCAACTTGCTCCCGATTGGCCAGCTCGATGGTGGTCATGTCCTCTACGCAATGGTAGGGCGACGGCAGCATCGCATCGGTCGCTGGGTTGTCGTAGCGATGGCACTTGTTGGGATTGGGCCATTGCTCGATGGGCTGCGGCTCCTGCTCCACAGCGACCACCCCGATCGCTTCATGATCGTGCTGCAAGAGCTTCTACTGCCGCCACTCGATTGGATTGCAACGAACGCTCCATGGGCATTTGCGGGGTGGTCGGGCTGGCTCTTCTGGGCAGTGCTGGCACGCTTCCTCTTCGGCATCGCTCATCCGCCACTCGATGATCCTCGACCACTGGATCGAACCCGAATGGCGGTTGGTCTCACCGCGATGATCGTCTTTTTACTCTCGATTGCTCCAGCAGGAATTTACGATGTCCCGCACGTTGATACGGGCAGCATCATCGGTCGTCTCACCAGCCTGATTCCATGAGGTTCCAGCAGAACGTTGATCTCGGGCCGCTCACGACATTCCGTACACGTGGCGCAGTTGCTCGGCGATTCTACTGGATCGAGAGCGAGCGCGATGCCCTGGAGTTTGCTACTGCTGTGGTACCAGTAGCCAGCGACTGGCTCTTGCTTGGGGGAGGTAGCAATGTGTTGCCGACACGGACAATCGAAGTGGCAGCCCTTATGCGACTGCACGATCGTAGCGTGGTTGAAGAAGGAGCAAACATCGTCACTGTGCGTCTTGGGGCGGGGGAGCGGTGGCACGAGTGTGTCGAGTGGGCGGTATCGGAGGGCTGGGCTGGGATCGAAGCGTTGGCACTGATTCCCGGCACTGTCGGCGCTGCACCGATCCAAAACATCGGTGCCTACGGGCAGCAGCTCTCGGACGTCTGCCTGTGGGTCGAAGGCATCGAAATACCAAGCGGACAGCTGCGCACTCTCACTGCTGACGAATGCCGCTTCGGCTACCGTGATTCGATCTTCAAGCACGATTTGGCAGGCACATTCATCATCACCGCCGTTACCATTCGTTTGGAGAAGCGTCGGGAAGCAGCGGTTGCGTATCCAGAGCTCGCACGCGCGCTCGATGGTGTAGCGACACCGACAATCAGTGATGTGTTTGAATGTGTCGTTCGCTTGCGCCAACGTAAGTTGCCTCCACCGGAGGTCGGCAGTGCGGGGAGCTTTTTCAAAAACCCCATTGTTCCACTACCGGTGGCAGCCTCGCTTGCCGAACGTTATCCAACGATGCCACAGTTTCCGTTCAACGGTGCTGTCAAGCTCTCCGCGGGATGGCTCATCGAGCAGTGTGGATTCAAAGGCGTGCGACGCGGCGATGTCGGTGTCTATGACCGCCATGCACTGGTGCTTGTCAACTGGGGGACTGCACAAGGAACCGAGGTCGTTCGTCTTGCTGCGGAAATCAAAGATGCCGTCCGAGCGCGGTTTGGCATCGAACTCGAAGAAGAAGTCATCATCGTCTAAGCGTGGCAATGAAACCGAGTATTGCGACGGTGGGCGAACTCAAGGCTTATGGCTATTACCCACGGCCAGTCAAGGAGGAAATTCGTTCCAATCTCATCGCGAAGATTCGCAAGCGGGAGCGCCTCTTTCCTGGCATCATCGGCTTCGACGATACGGTAGTTCCGGAACTTGTCAACGCACTCCTGGCGCGCCACGATATACTGTTCCTCGGCCTGCGGGGCCAAGCGAAAACGCGTCTTGCGCGCGCGCTTGTAGAGCTGCTCGATGAATACGTACCAATCGTTGCTGGTTCGGAGATCAACGACGATCCGCTCCAACCGATTTCACGGTGCGCTCGCGACCGAGTCGCAGCCGAAGGCGATGCGACACCGATCGAATGGATCCACCGCACCGAACGTTACGGAGAAAAGCTCGCAACACCAGATGTAACCGTTGCAGATTTGATTGGCGACATTGATCCGATCAAGGCTGCGGTGCGTCGTCTTTCATACTCGGACGAAGGCGCAATGCACTTCGGCATTATTCCGCGCACCAACCGGGGAATCTTTGTCATCAACGAGCTACCCGATCTCCAACCACGTATTCAGGTGGCGTTGTTCAACATTTTGCAGGAACGTGATGTTCAAATTCGTGGCTTCTCGGTGCGGTTACCGCTCGATGTGCTCATGGTCTTTACCGCAAACCCAGAAGATTACACCAGCCGCGGCCGCATCGTCACTCCGCTCAAGGATCGCATCGAGTCGCAAATCCTAACACACTACCCGCGAACGATCGAGGATGCGGTCGCAATCACGCGCGAGAATGCATGGATCGAACGCGACCGTAACGTCATAGTGCCACGCTTTGTGCAAGAGCTCGTCGAGATGGTCGGCTTTGTCGCACGGCAGAGCGAGTACGTGGATCAATCGTCGGGTGTATCGGCGCGAATGACGATTGCACTCATGGAGCTGCTCGTCTCCAACGCTGAACGGCGTGCGATCGTTACGGGAGAAAAAGTTGCGGCGGTGCGGATTGTCGACTTCCAACGCGCACTACCAGCGATGACGGGAAAGCTCGAACTTGTGTTCGAAGGCGAGCAAGAGGGCGTGGTCAAAGTTGCCAAAGCGCTCATCGGCAAAGCAACGCGGGAGCTGTTCCTCCGCTATGCACCCGATCCGCTCGCAAAGCTCCGCTCAGGTGAGAACGACCTCTACGCGCCGATCGTAGCGCACTTCGAGAAGGGCAATACTCTCGAACTCGACGATGAACTACCTCTCGACGAGTACTATGCGCGGTTAGCCGCTGTACCGGAGCTTGAAGCGATTGCACGAACGTATATCGCACCTGACACCGATGATCGTGCCGTCTGCGCGGTGGCGATGGAGTTCGTGCTTGAAGCGCTCCACAACTGCTC
>RFIK01000076.1 GCA_003695605.1 Chlorobiota bacterium | reverse complement strand
TGCGCGGAGCGTGCTGCACTCGCCGCTGCGCGGGCTGCAGGGGGAGAATCTTTCCTGCTCCTCTGCATTGCTGCTGATACCGAGGAACCAATTTCACCCTGTGGTGCATGTCGGCAGTGGATCGTTGAGCTTGCACCGCATGCCCTCGTGGCCATGATTGGCTCCAAGGGCGCAGAACGTTGGTGCACGCCCTCGGAGCTGCTGCCATGGGCCTTTCGCAGCGACATGTTTCACAGTCGGTCGTAAGCTCAACATGCCGCTCAAGCGACGCTGCGTCTATGATCCACTGGCTGAGCTGATTGCCTACTACGCAGAGCATGACGCTTCTTTGCAGACAGCGGATGCCAGCGCAACGCTGCCAGTGGAAGAGCGGCTCAAAGAGCGTATCATTCGCGGCGATCGGCTTGGCCTTGAACGCGATCTCGACGAGGCCCTCGAGCGCTACTCGCCGCTGGAGATTATCAACCGCTTTCTCCTCGAGGGAATGCGCGTCGTTGGCGATCTGTTCGGCAGCGGCCAAATGCAGCTCCCCTTCGTGCTCCAAGCTGCTGAGACGATGAAGGCTGCTGTCGCATACCTTGAGCCGCATATGGAGCGCGTCGAGGATGCAACGCCAAAGGGAACGATCGTCCTTGCAACTGTCAAAGGGGACGTCCACGACATCGGGAAAAATCTTGTGGACATCATCCTGAGCAACAACGGCTACCGCGTGATCAATCTCGGTATCAAGGTTCCACTTGAGCAGATGCTTCACGCAGTGGAGGAACACAACGCCGACGCACTCGGCATGAGCGGGCTGTTGGTCAAGTCCACTGCGGTGATGAAGGAAAATCTCGAAGCGATGGAGGCGCGAGGCATCCGCATACCGGTTGTGCTCGGAGGCGCAGCGCTGACGCGACGATTTGTCGAGCACGACTTGCGGCAGATCTACAGCGGCAAGCTCGCCTACGCGCAGGATGCATTCGATGGCCTCCATTTCATGGAGGAACTTGTGCGCACAAAAGAGCACGCTCATCCCCACCAGCCCACCACCTCGCTGGAAGTCTCGCTCGCTCTTCAGCACACGCAGAAGGAACTTGAGTCCTCGCCGGTCGAACACGTCCGCACCGAACGTCAGCAGTACGGTCAGCCGGTGGTGCGGCGGATGTCGTCGGTCCGGCAAGATGTGCCGATTCCGGTGCCGCCATTTTGGGGGTCTCGTGTGGTCGAGGACATTCCGCTCGAGCTTGTCTTTGCGTACATCAACGAGAATGCGCTCTTCCGAGGTCAGTGGCAATTTCGACGTGGTCGCCGTAGCGAGGAAGAGTTCAACGCGATCATCGAGCATCAAGCGCGTCCAGCGTACAATGCGCTCAAACTTCTGTGCAAACGGGAGAGGCTTCTCCAGCCCAAAGTCGTCTACGGGTACTTTCCATGCCAGAGCGACGGCGACGAGCTGATCGTCTATCGTCCCGTCGAGCGGAGTGGGGATGCACTCTACCACGTGTGGACTGAGCTTCCCGCTGGGCATCTCCCTCGGAGCGAGAGTGCACTCGTCGAGTGGGTTCGCTTCCACTTCCCACGTCAACGTGAGGGGAAGTTCCTCTGCATCGCGGATTTTTTCCGCCCGATTGAGTCGGGTGAGTACGACGTTGTCGCATTCCACGTTGTCACAATTGGTGATAGAGCGACACCCTATGCACGGCAGCTCTTCGAGGAGGGGCAATACCGGGACTATCTTTTCTTCCACGGTTTGAGCGTCGAGAGCGCAGAAGGCCTGGCCGAGTATTGGCACAAGGTAATTCGAACAGAGCTCGGTATTGCTGGCAATGATGCAGCGGAGCTCAAACTTCTCTTCGTGCAGGGCTATCAGGGCTCGCGCTACTCGTTTGGCTATCCAGCGTGTCCGAATCTGGAAGACCAAGTGCTGATCATGGAGCTTCTGCGGCCTGAGCGCATCGGTGTGACGCTCACGGAGGAATTCGAGCTTGTCCCCGAGCAGAGTACCAGTGCGCTGATTTGCCACCACCCCGAGGCGCGGTACTTCAGCGTCCGCTAAATGCGCTGGCGTAATTTCGCTGCCGTTTGTTTTCGAACCACAGCTACCATTCTCGATGCAACTGAAAGGCTCGACGATTCTTGTGTTGGGTGGTTGGGGCTTGGTTGGCTCAGCAATCATCCAACGATTGATGCGCTACGAACCGGCGCGTGTCATCGTTACATCGCTCCGCCGCGAGGAAGCCGAAGAAGCGGTCGAACACCTTCGGCGGCAATTTGCTCTCCTTCCGCCGGAGACATTCGTTCCCTGGTGGGGAAACATCTTCGTGCGGACCGAATGGAAGGACCTCTCGCGGGCAGAGTTGCTCGCCGATCCAGACCGGCGCCGCGCAGTGGTCGAGGATACGCTCGGCGAGTTGACCGAGCAGATGCTCCGTCGCCAAGCGCTCTACGATTTGCTGATGACACACCAACCGGATGCCGTCATTGATTGCGTCAACACCGCAACGGCGATTGCATACCAGGACATTTACACAACGGGGATGCGGCTTGCACGCATGGCGTATGACAGCGAGCAGCAGATTGACGCAGGATCGGTCGAGCATCTCCTGGCCAGTCTCTACATTCCGCAATTAGTCCGGCACATCCAGATTCTCCACCACGCGTTGCGTGAAGCAAAGGTGCACGTGTACCTCAAAGTCGGCACGAGTGGAACAGGCGGTATGGGGCTCAACATTCCGTTTACGCATAGCGAAGAGCGTCCGTCGCGAGTGTTACTCTCGAAGGCGGCAGTTGCAGGGGCGCAGTCTATGCTCCTGTTTCTGATGGCGCGCACGCCCGGCGGCCCTGTCGTCAAGGAAGTCAAACCGAGTGCTGCAATTGGGTGGAAGCGCATTGGGTACGGTCCAATTGTTCGGCGTGGCCAGCTCATCGAGCGAAGCGACATGCCCATCGAACATGCCCGCCCGTGTGTCGGCGAGTTCGACCATAACGGTAACGAGGGAGTGCTTCGCCTGAACATCCCGCTGGAGTCTGTCTTCATTGACACCGGTGAGAACGGGATTTTCGGTCGCGCAGAATTTGAGACTGTGACGACGGTTGGGCTGATGGAGATGGTCACACCGGAGGAAATTGCGCACGTAGTCGTCGAGGAGCTCCGCGGTGCAGCAACTGGTCGCGAGATTGTCCAGGCGCTCGATGCAAGTGTGATGGGTCCCACCTACCGAGCCGGAGCACTCCGTGAGCGCGCGCTTGCGACGCTCCGACGGCTCGAGCGTGAGCATGGCAATACGAGCATTGGTTTTGAGTTGCTCGGTCCGCCGCGCCTGACGAAGCTGCTCTACGAGGCGGCAATTCTCCGGGCAATAGCCAGCTCGATGCGTCAGGTTGCAGCTGCGGATCCGCACGAGCTTGCGCGCGCTGCCGATGGATTTGTTGCATCGAACGCTGAGTTCCGCTCGACGATTCTTTCGGTTGGGCTGCCAATTCTGCTCAGTGACGGAAGCCGCTACTTGCGCGGTGAGACGGTTCTGGTGCCCTCGGCAACGACGGTCGATCGCGGGATGACAGCAGAAAATCTCGAGCGCTGGTGCCATGATGGGTGGATTGACTTACGCCCATCGAACTGGGCGCGTTGGGTCGAACGATGCCGTCAGATCATCGAACGTTGCTCTCCAAATGACGGCGATACTAGCTCGCGTGCGGAATTCACCGCAGAGTACTGGGAGAACTTCGACACCATCAACGAAGGAAAACTTGCAGCGTATATCCTCTACGCAGAGGAAGGTGGTGGCCGCGCAAAACGCTAAGGTGCCAGTCGCAATTTTCGGCTCGGGCGCAGGATCTACTGCGCGTGCGATTCTTGAGTACGAGCGCTCCGGCGTACGTGCGTTTTCGGTCGAGTTGGTTCTTACCAATCGCGCCGACGCTGGGATCATCGGTGTTGCAGAACAGTTCGGTATCCGTTCTACTGTGCTTTCCCCGCGCGGATTTTCGACCGAGGATGCCTACGCTACAGCGATGATAGAGCTGTTACGAGGTATCGAGCTTGTGGTGCTCGCGGGCTACTTGCTCAAAGTGCCGAGTGCAGTTGTCGCACACTTCCGCGATCGAATACTCAATGTGCATCCAGCGTTGCTTCCCAAGTTCGGCGGCAAAGGAATGTACGGCATCCATGTCCATCGTGCAGTCCTTGCAGCTGGGGAGCGATGCAGTGGCGCGACGATTCATCTGGTGACCGAGGAATACGACGCCGGACCTATTCTCGAGCAGGTGCGTGTTCCGGTCAATACTGACGATACACCGGAGACGCTGATGCTGCGTGTTCAAGCGGCAGAGCGCTACCTCTACCCGCGAACGGTTGAACGCTACTGTCAGCGCTCTCTCGAATGGGGAGCGTGAAAATTTTTTTGGTTGTAACGGTTTTTTTTTGCATTTTTACGATTGGTTCTTGACACGGCGTTTTTCGCCCTAGTGGTGGTAACGGAGTGAGTGCGCTGCTCGAGCGTAGTCACCATTGAAACAGAATTGTCGCCAGGTGCATTACTTTTGTGCAACAAGTGCCATGAAATTTTCGCATTCAACAGTAGGTAACATGTTCCACAATCTTTCTGAGGGTACCATGCGGTACAACGTACTTGTTGTTGGATTGGTTCTACTCTCTCTCGTCAGCGTTGCCATCGCAGACGATGGTAAAGGCAACGAGGACCAGCGTCGGAGCGTCATCGGGAAATTTGACAATAATGCTTCCTACCCGCGGCCATTCCCACTGGGGCCATCAGACAACCCCAACCCTAATCCAGCAGTGAAGAACACACTCGCTCCTACTGTATCCACAGGGTATTACATCGTTGATGGCAACGACAATGCAGATCCTGCATGGAAGACTTACCCATTCCTGTTCCCAGTCAACGAGATCGACCTCAATTACCAACCCACCACATGGCGCCAGATCCTGAGCGGTCCACATCAATTCGATGATAGTTACTGGATTGGACATCCCGAAGGCAGACCCTACTTCCAAAATCCAGCAACGAAGACAGCGCAACTGCCGTACGGTACAGATTCGACCGATAATGCATTCGCAGGACCGATTCCAATTGGGTTCCCCTTCTACTTCAACGGTGTTCGGTACGATAGCTTTTACGTTTCCACAAATGGCATTATCGCGTTCAGCAATCGCCGGTACTTTTACGATGAAAACGGCCAACGCATTGAACGCGAAATTGCTCCTGGGGTTTTTTCGTACTACGATCCAGAACGAGAAGATACTCGCCCACCTCAGGGCTCCAGTGGTGCAACTGATCCAACACCAGATGATTACGGGTACCGTTGCATCGCATTGGGCAAAACACCACCAGGAACGGGAACCATTAGCGAAAGCAGCGCGAATGCGCAGGATGGTATCCGAAATGGCAATAACCGATGGTCTGGCAATGACGGCATCAATAGCATTGCGAACTTTACGAATAATCCCCCACTTATTCTGCCGTGCTGGGGGAACTTACAGCTTTCTGTGTACAACCCCCAAGGCAATTACATTGATGACTTCGGGAAGGTGTACTACAAACGCTCAATAAGTGGGGATCGGCTGATCATTTGGTATCAGAACCTCACACCCCGAGGAACGTGGACATTCTTCCGTGGTGGTGCCTCACAGGGAACGTTCAACTACAACGCAGATATTCGTCCTGGCGACCGGAACTTTATTTCTGCAAGCGTTGCGGTTGTTCTCAACCGTTCTGACTCTTCGATTCACGTTGTTTTCACCAACCTCCAGGGTGTTGCATTCGACAATTTCAACCGCCCCTATACGGCGCGGGACATGTTCCGGAACAACACAACGATGGCAGTCCGAGGGCAAGCACGACACAATACATACAACTCGCTTGATGGAAGTTCCAGCGCAACTACAACCCGCTACCTCCAATACACAGTGTATTACACCCAGACTGCAAGCGGCTACAACCCCAAAGTTTACGTTTCCGGTACAGGCCTGGAAGATAACAGCACCCCAGCAGTCGGTGTTGTGATCCAGTTCAAACAATGGAAAAACACTGTACGTGCAGTTACGACAGAATACCGGGTCAAGCCTCGCGATCCAAATCAAGCGGCAGATTACACGGTTGTCGTGCCGTCACAGAACGTCAACAACTTTGAAATACTCGCGGGGGACGGGCGGCTTGGTGGCATTCAGCCGATCGCGATTTTCCAAAACTTGAGTAATGACATTCAGGGTCCGCGAGGCGTGAACTACCAGCCTCAGAACATCAAGTTCAGCGCACGTTTTCGGATTATCAATGATGCAACAGGTCGCGTAGTGTATAACCGTCTTGTCCGCATCAATTCATTTTTCAGTGATAATTCAAACTGGACTGTCGGCGGCTACCGGCTCGGGACAATTCAAGTCGCTGGAGCAAATCAACCGCCCGTCTTTACTGCAACGAGTCCCGCACCGTCGCTCAACGGTGTTCCACCGTATGCGTATGTCCAAGTCCAATTCCCTCCCTTTGAACCAAACGAGTTCATCGATGACCAGATTGGGCGCTTCACCGCATATGTTATCGCAGTACCGGTTGACTCAAATGGCATCGGCTACAAGGATATGTGGCCATTTGATGATACCGTCAAGTTCCGTTTGTTCGTCATGCGACGTCTGTCCCAACTGAATGAAGACGTCCGAGAATACCACGTCGTCGGTGGGAATGCGATTCCCTCTGT
>RFIK01000075.1 GCA_003695605.1 Chlorobiota bacterium | reverse complement strand
GATGGTATGGCAGAGAACCGTCGCGTCGAATTCCGTGCTTCGACACCCGAAGTTTTGGAGCCATTCCAATCTCGCGTTGGAATCGAGCGCCTTTCCACACCAGATGTTCTCATCTTTGTCCCTGAGGTTTCATCGTCTGACCCAATCAGGGAATGGGAGCTTACGATTACCCAAGCTGGCCGCACACTCCGCACGTTCAAAAATGAAGGCTCTCCACGACCCATCACCTGGCGCATTGATCCTGGCGAGCTTTCGCCACAGCAAGTGCCAATTGATTACGTCTTCCGTGCCGAATCCGTTCTGGGCAAGGCTGCCGAAAGTAGCGGCTCGATTAGCGTGGATTACCTGAGCAGCACCCGGCCGATCCAACAGCGGACCGGTAACAAAACAGTGCAGAAATTCAGCTTGATTTTGTTCGACTTCGACAGCGACGTGATCACCCCCGACAATCAACGCATCCTCGACGTGAAAATTCTGCCAGCAATTACCCCTGGTTCAACCGTCAAAATTTACGGCTACACCGATCGCATTGGCGAAGCGCGGTACAATCTCGATCTCTCCCGCCGTCGGGCACAAGCGGTGATGAACTATCTCAAGTCGAAACGCCCGGATGCACGATACGAAACCGCTGGCTACGGCGAGACAATTGAACTCTACGACAACAACCGCCCCACGGGGCGACAACTCAGCCGAACGGTCCAGATCGTTATTGAAAGCACAACGCCGTAGGCGCGGAACACTCCCGGCTTCTTCGGTGTTTGGCAGGACAAAACATTCCAGAACCACCGACTTGCTCGATGACCGCTTACAAGTATCTGTTCGACATTGACTCCCCCGCTGACTTGCGGCGATTACCAGAATCAGCACTCCGGGACGTTGCTGCTGAAGTGCGTAAGTATCTCATTGATGTCATCACGCAAGTCGGCGGGCACTTCGGTGCTGGCTTGGGTGTCATCGAGCTGACTGTTGCGCTGCACTATGTCTTCGACACACCGCGCGATCGCATCATCTTCGACACCGGTCACCAAGGCTACCCACACAAGATCCTCACTGGGCGTCGCGACGCACTGCCGACGATTCGGCAGTATGGGGGACTATCTGGCTTTCTCAAGCGGAGCGAAAGCCCCTACGATGTCTTCGGTGCTGGCCATGCATCCACAAGCATCAGTGCTGCGCTCGGAATTGCAATTGCTCGCGACCTCAAGGGAGAAGACTTCAAGGTCATTGCGGTCATCGGCGATGGCGCAATGACCGGCGGACTTGCCTACGAAGCGATGAACAACTGCGGCGTCCAGAAACGGAACATCATCGTTATACTCAACGACAACAACATGTCCATTGCCCCTAATGTGTGGGCAATCTCGAACTACTTCACAGAAATTTTTACGACGCCGACAGCGCTCAAATTGCGCCAGCACTTTAAGGAGATCGCCTCGCAAGCTGGGCCAATCGGAGACCGCATTCGCTTCCTCATCGGGCGCATCGAAGATGGCTTCAAGGCAGTTCTAACGCCTGGAATGCTGTTCGAATCGCTCGGGTTCAAGTACTTCGGTCCAATCAACGGACACAACATCGGGCAACTGGTGCGAATCCTTCGGCACATCAAGGAACTGCCCGGACCAATTCTGCTCCACGTTCGTACACAGAAGGGCAAGGGCTATAAGCCCGCCGAAACAGACAAGCAGTTTCTCCACGCGATCGGGAAGGTTGACAAAATCACCGGTAACGCGATCGCATCACCAGCATTGACACCGCCACCACCGACCTACCAAAAAGTCTTCGGCGAAGCGCTGCGTGAGATCATGCGTGAAAACTCCCGCGTTGTCGGTATCACTGCAGCCATGCCTGATGGTACAGGACTCGACATCGTGCAGAAAGAATTTCCGGATCGTGTCTTCGACGTTGGTATCGCCGAGGGGCACGCCGTGACCAGCGCTGCAGGCATGGCAACAGAAGGAATCATCCCCGTCTGTGCGATTTACTCGACGTTTCTGCAACGAGCATTCGACATGATCGTCCACGATGTGGCATTGCAACACTTGCACGTCGTCTTCGCGCTCGATCGTGCTGGCCTCGTCGGTGCCGATGGCCCGACGCACCACGGCGTACTCGACCTTGCGTACATGCGCATCATTCCTGGTTCGGTGGTCATGGCGCCGAAAGATGAGCAGGAGCTTCGCGACATGCTCTACTCGGCGATTTACGCCTACACGAGTGGTCCAGTCTCCCTTCGGTATCCGCGAGGGAACGCTGTCGGAGTGCCACTGCGTCCGATGCAAATACTACCACTTGGGAAAGGCGAAGTATTGCGCCAAGGAACGCACATTGCGCTTGTTGCTGTCGGCCCCATCGTCTATCGTGTGCTCCAAGCAGCCGAGCTGCTGCACAAGCACTATGGCATCAACGCCACGGTGGTCAATGCGCGCTTTGTCAAGCCGCTCGACGAAGAGCTGCTCTGCAGCGTCGCCCACTCAACACAGCATGTTATGACCATCGAGGATGGGCAAATTTCTGGTGGGTTTGGCTCAGCAGTCGCCGAACTCTTCGCTCAGCGCCAGCTCACTGACGTTCGGCTCAAAATTCATGGTATTGGCGACCATTTCGTCGAACATGGAACGCAAGAGGAACTCTACCGCCTTCTCGCTCTCGATGCTGACGGTATCGCGCATGCAGCTGTCGACTTCCTTGCGTCGGTGCATGCAACGCACGTAGCATGTACTAGCCATACGAACCGACGCTAGCACAGAGAAGAACGTATTTTTGCCACCATTGATATCAGACCCCGTAGCTCAGTGGTAGAGCATCTGACTTTTAATCAGAGGGCCGCAGGTTCGATCCCTGCCGGGGTCACCCAACCCTTGATACTGCGCATGCAGTCCTACCGTGCAGGACACCTGCGGTGAACACTTCCACGCATACGGCGAGCGACTGGCGAATTCTCCTCCGATTGCTTGCATATGTGCGGCCCTACCGGTGGCACTTAGCAGGCGCAGTTGGGATAACGCTCGTGGTTTCTGCGCTCGGGCCATTTCGCCCGTGGCTGTTTCGCCATGCTATTGATGCTGCTCTCGCTCCTAACGGAACCACATCCATGCTTGTCTATGGAGGTGGCATTGCAGCGGTACTCATCGTTCATGGAATGCTCCAAATCGGGCAAACGTACCTTCTCCAGTGGATTGGCCAACACGCGCTTGCCAGCATCCGCCGCGATGTATTCCACCACATCCTCCACCTTCCCTTACGCACGCTCGATACAACACCCGTCGGCCGCCTTGTCACTAGAGCAACCAACGACGTCGAAGCGCTCAGCGAGCTGTTCTCCTCTGGCGTTGTAATGATCATCTCTGATGTACTCGTTCTTGTGTGGATACTCCTGTTCATGCTCGCTACCGACGTTGAGCTGACGCTCTACGCGTTGGTCGTCATCCCCTTGCTGCTTGTTGCAGCAACGATCTTCCGCATCAAAGTGCGGAAGGTCTATTCGGCTATCCGTGTTCAAGTCGCGCGAATGAATGCATTCCTCAACGAGTACATCCAAGGCATCACGACGATCCAGCTGTTCTCGTATCACCGACCACAAGCGGAGCGCTTTGATCACATCAACCGCGAGCATACACGGCTCCAACTGAAAACGGTCACGTACTACGCATCGTTTTTCCCCGTCGTCGAATTTCTCTCGGTGCTCGCATTGTGTCTGGTTCTCTACGCTGCGTTTGGACGAAGTATCGGCGGCAGTATCACCGTCGGGACGATCGTCTCGTTCCTTATGTACGGAGAGATGTTCTTCCGTCCTGTCCGCGACCTAACGGAAAAGTACAACGTTCTCCAGACCGCAACCACCGCATCAGAGCGAATCTTTGCCCTGCTTGATCAGCCAACCGATGAAGCTGCTCGACCCCAGAGCGCTCAACTCCTGGCACGGCCACTTGAGAAGAGCATCGAATTTCAGCATGTCTACTTCAGCTACGACGGAACGACACCGGTCCTCCAAGACATCTGCCTAACAATTCCCGTCGGAACGCTCGTCGGTATCGTCGGTGCGACAGGCTCTGGGAAAAGCACAATAGCCAATCTTCTGCTCAAGTTCTATTCCCCTCAGCGCGGAAGCATTCTGCTCGATGGCATACCACTTGAACAGATTGACACCACGGGACACCGGCAGCGCTGCGCGATCGTTCTCCAGGATGCATTTCTTTTCTCTCGCACCGCCACTGAGAACATCACGCTCGGCAGGAACCTGCCCGCCATCGAGCCACTCTGGCAGCAGCTCCAGAAGACACATCCTGAGTTGGCACGACGCCTATCGTCGCTCGATCAGCTCCACGAGCGCGGTACATCGCTCTCAAGTGGTGAGCGGCAAATCCTGGCTCTTCTTCGCGCAATCGCTGGAGAGCCCGAGCTATTGATTCTCGACGAAGCAACCGCACACGTGGATTCCCACACCGAGCACGTGCTGATGGACATCGTCGAGAGTGCGCGTAGCAATACGACGATCATTGCAATTGCCCATCGCTTGGCAACCGTCCGGAATGCAGACTCTATCGTCGTGCTGCACCACGGCCGCATCGTCGAGCACGGCACACATCACGAACTCATGGCGCGCAATGGCTACTACGCAACACTCTGGCGCTTGCAGCAGCTCGACGCGCTTGCCAGGATCAATGGTGAAGTGTACTCCGTACAAAAGCACTCATGAAGTGGCCTCGGATCATCGGGCAAGAGCACGCAAAGGATCTGCTGAACGCTGCCATCAAACGGCGCCGAGTTGCGCACGCCTACTGCATCTGGGGGCCGTCCGGTGTTGGGAAAGATGCTCTGGCAATTGAATTCGCCCGCGTGCTCAACTGCATAGAGCCGATTGAGACCCCAACGAGCATTGAGGCATGCGACCGTTGCCGTAGCTGTTTGCAAATGAGCCACCTGCAGCATCCACACGTTCAGCTTGTATTTTCCCTGCCGGCGGTCAAGGCACCAAGCGATGACGACTCTCCGCTGCTCCGTTTGAGCGACGATCAAATTGCCCTCATTCAGGAGCAACTCGCGCTCAAAGCACGCAACCCATACCACGACATCACGATACCGAACGCTACACAAATCCGCATCGCCGCAATCCGAGATGTAAGGAGGGCGCTCCAGCTTGCCGCACCAGTCGAGCATGGATGGCGCGTTGTCATTGTCAGCGAAGCAGATGCAATGACAATCGAAGCAGCGAACGCATTTCTCAAAACGCTCGAGGAGCCACACGCACGAACTACCCTTGTGCTGACGACCTCCCGTCGGGAGCAGTTACCGCCGACGATTCTCTCGCGTTGCCAACAGATTCATTGCGGGTTCTTGAGCGAGGAAGAAATTGCTGCTGCTTTGGTCGAGCGCAACGGCATCGCAGCCGATCGCGCCCGCATTATTGCAGTGCTGGCGCAAGGGAGCTATGCGCGTGCACTTGAACTTGCTGCTTCAGGCGATAATGACGATGCGATCGCTCAGCTACCGCTCGATTTCCTGCGCGCTGCACTCAAGCAAGGACGCTATCGCACCGAACTCGTTGCGCTCGTCGAACACATCGCAGCAACACTCGATCGGCAGAACGTTGCGCTCATGCTCCGTACCCTTCTTGCATGGCTTCATGATGCATATCGCCTCTGCACGTTCGGTAGCCAGGCGCAACCGCACCTTATCTTTCAACAGGGCCAGTCATACACTGCGCTCGAGCGGTTTGTCGTACACTATCGAGGGGCAAACCTGCGCGCTGCAATCGCAGCCACTGAAAGTGCTATCGCAGCGATCGAGGCGAATGCACAAGTACCACTGGCGCTCATTTCGTTAGTGCTCCGCCTCCGAAGCGCAATTCTTCAGACTCACGTCCCCACTCCTTCATAGAAGAACCATGCGTGCTGTCGTTCAACGAGTGCACCAAGCGGCTGTACGCGTTGATGGAGCTACTGTAGGTTCAATCGAGTACGGGCTACTGGTGTACCTCGGTGTCCACCGCAGCGATTCCGATGAAATTGCGCAGTGGATGGCACGGAAGATTGCAGGACTGCGCATTTTCCCCGATGGCGACGGCCGCTTCAATCGCTCCGTTCGTGATGTCGGCGGCGCAATCCTTGTCGTCTCACAGTTTACGCTCTATGGCGATGCTGCGCATGGCTTCCGCCCGAGTTTTTCTGCGGCTGCCCCTCCAGAACTCGCCGAACAGCTCTACGAACGTGTCGTAGCGCTACTCCGAAGCGAATATTCGCTTCGAGTTGCAACAGGCATCTTTGGAGCGATGATGGATGTCGAAAGCATCAACTGGGGTCCAGTCACCATCGTGCTCGAGAAATAAAAACGCCGGCATTGCACTGCGGCAACGCCGGCAAGAGTGTCCAACCGCTTCCAATCAGAGCTGTACGGTTTCGGGATTCATCGCTTCGAGCGACTGCACAATCGCACGCAAGCAGGACGAACCCAACGCTCCATCAATGACGCGGTGGTCGTAGGTAATCGTCACGTACATCATGTGACGAATCATGATGACATCCTCGCCGTTGATTTCCTTGACCACCGGACGCTTCTGCACCGCATAGACTCCGATGATTGCCGTTTGTGGCTGATTGATAACTGGAGTACCAAAGAGACTCCCCCACGGTCCCATGTTCGTCAGGGAGATTGTGCCGCCCTGGATTTCGTCGGGGTTCAGTTTCTTGGTGCGTGCCCGCGTTGCCAGGTCTGTGATAGCATGCGCAAGACCTGTAATATTGAGCAGCTGCGCTTTTTTGATGACAGGCACAATCAGGTTGCCATCGGGAAGTAACGTCGCAAAGCTGAGATTGATGTTCTTGTGGACGATGATGTTGGTGCCATCAACGCTGACGTTGACCATCGGATACTGCTTGACACCGTCTACGATCGCTTTTGCAAAGAACGGTGTCAGCGTCAGTTTGATACCTTCTCGACGCTGGAATTCGTCGCGGTAGAGCTGGTGCGCTCTAATGATGCCCGTCACATCAGCTTCAGCAACGCTTGTAACATGGGGTGAGGTAAGCTTCGAACGCACCATGTGCTCTGCAATGAGCTGTCGCACCCGGTCCATGGGGATGACTTCAACGTCTGGGCCCCAGCTTGGCTTGGGCGCCTGTGGCGGCGGCGGACTTGGTACTACCGTCGGTATTGGTTGTGCAACGCGCGCTTCAACTTGCGGCGGTGCTGGCGCCGGTTCGGCTGGTTGCGGTGCTTGTGCTGGCGTTGCTGCTCGTTGCTGGATGTAGCGGAGCAAATCGTTTTTTGTCACTCGTCCACCGAGTCCAGTGCCAACGATTGTTTCGAGCTCTTCGAGCGAGATACCTTCCGATTCCGCAATTGTACGGACCAGCGGCGAATAAAATCGCTCTCCGTGTTTGCGCGGAATTTTCATCGTACGTCCTTGTGGAATCGTCGCAGGTGTAGCAGCTGGCGAGTGTACCGCTGCCGTTCCGTTCGTCGTTTGTGCTGGCGCTTGATGTGACGCTGGTTGCGGTGCTTGCTGAGCTGCTGGCTGTGGTGTTGGCTGCAGCGCTGGAGCTGCTTGCACTGGTGCTGAGCCTACCGCAATCTTAGCAATCACCTTTCCTACTTCGACGGTATCGCCCTCTTGTGCTAAGCGTTCGACAAGCACACCTGATGCCGGCGCAGGGACTTCCGTGTCCACCTTGTCGGTGGAAATCTCCAGAAGAACTTCATCCCGCTCGATGCGGTCACCAACGTTTTTCACCCAGCGCAGAATCTTGCCCTCCTGCACCGACTCGCCCATCTTGGGCATGACAACCTCAACAATACTTCCACCGTCGGTAGGTGCTGGTGAAGGCTGTGGCGCTGGTGCAGGTGCATCCTGTGCGACAGGTTGTGGCGCTTGTGCTGTTGGTTGCTCCGCCGGAGTTGGTGCTGCAGCTGGCGCAGGGGTAGGAGTACTTGGCGTCGTCGCTGCGGCTACACTTGCCTCGGTTTCGATGCGTGCGATGACCTTTCCTACCTCAACGGTATCGCCCTCTTGCGCCAAACGCTCGACGAGTACACCCGATGCCGGCGCGGGAACTTCCGTATCCACCTTGTCGGTGGAGATCTCCAGAAGAACTTCATCGCGCTCGATACGCTCACCAACGTTTTTCACCCAGCGCAGAATCTTGCCCTCCTGCACTGACTCGCCCATCTTGGGCATGACAACATCAACTTTCATTTGCTAAATCAGCGGTGATGGAACAATGGCGAAATTAGCAATTGGCTGTTACCAGCACGCGCGACAGACGCGGCTGTGGGGTGTCATCGTTAGCCGATGGTGCAGGACCCACCGCTCCAGTCGAGCGAGCAGTTGGCGGTGATTCTTTGCATACTCGGCATATTGCATCGGTTTGCCAAACTGCCCAAGCACGTGAATGTAGGCGCTAAGCAACCCCTCACGCGCAAGTTGGTCATAGCGCTCGAGGAGAACGTTCCGATACACCGTATCATAGCCGAGCGCTTTCCAACGGGCGATGAAGCATCCGATTGCAGTGTCGAGCGATGCAAGTGGTAGCTCGAAGTCGCGGTTGAATCGAAGCTGGCGCACGCACTCGGTCAGCACAGCGGTATAAACCTCTGGGAATGGTCGTCGCTGAATGGAATCGCTTATGGTGTGCTGAGAAGGCTGCCAGAGCACGATGCGTTTTTCTTCGTCGAATTGCTCGACTGCCTCACGAAAGAGGTTGTACCAGAGCGCACTCATTTCATCAGCACGAGAGCTATTGGGGCGCAGGTTGAGGTAGATTTCAGCGTAGAGAATCGCCCAAATCGGTTCGTTCGACGCACGGTAGAATCGAGCACCCCAGTAGTAGCTGAGCGGATAGGTTGGGTCAGCCTCTATTGCGCGCTCGATTTCAGCACGTGCACTATCGAGTTGCTCTCGCTGCCGGAGCAGGAGTGCACGCTGGACGCGGAGCCGTGCGGAATTGGGAAAGCGTTCTAAACCAATGCGGTAGGCCTCGAACGCACGCGCGGTGTCATCCTGTTGGCTGTAGAGGTATCCGAGCAACTGGAAGTATTGCTCCCGCTGCATGCTCCTCGGCAGCGTTGTATCGCAAAGCTCAGTGCAGTACTTGAAAGCCTCCTCGAGCTTGTTCTGGAGCGAGAGGGCAAGCGCAAGTTCATAGCGTGCGTCGGTGTAGTTCGGGTAGCGCTTGACAAGGCGTCGCAGGATTGCTTCTGCCTCGTCGTAGCGTTTGGCATTCATCGCAGCCACGGCACGCTCGAGAGTCCGTTTTGCTGAACGTGGCTGCCCGTGTGCACAACAAGCACCAACCACACCGAGCACGACGACCACCAAGCACACCACGCGCACGGTCATGCAGAGAGATTGGGCCCAAGCATCAACTCCGGACGGACGAGGCGATCGAACGTATCGCCATCGAGTATCCCCAGCTCGATAGCAGCTTGTCGCAGCGAAATGCCTTTCGCATGTGCATGCTTCGCGATCGTGGCTGCTTTGTCGTAGCCAATGTGCGGGTTGAGTGCTGTCACGAGCATGAGCGAATGGTGGACGTAATAGTTCAGGCGTTCCCGATTCGGTTCGATGCCCCGTGCACAGTACTCATCGAACATGCGGCAGGCATCGCCGAGGAGCCGAATACTCTGGAGAGCGTTGTAGATGATGAGTGGCTTGAAAACATTGAGCTCGAAGTTCCCCGATGCACCGCCCACGTTGATGGCGACATCGTTTCCAAGCACTTGAGCGCAGACCATTGTCATCGCCTCGCTCTGGGTTGGGTTGACCTTGCCTGGCATGATCGAGCTGCCTGGTTCGTTCTCGGGGATGAAGATTTCGTTCAGGCCACAGCGCGGACCCGATGCCATCCAGCGAATGTCGTTGGCGATCTTCATCAGCGAGCACGCAAGTGTTTTGAGCGCGCCGTGGGCAAAAACGAGTGCATCGTGTGCAGCAAGGGCCTCGAACTTATTCGGTGCGCTGCGGAATGGTAAACCTGTAAGTTCAGCAATCTTCGCCGTGACGCGCTCGGCAAACTCTGGGTGCGTGTTGAGTCCTGTCCCAACCGCTGTGCCACCAATCGCAAGGTCATAGACGCGCTCCGTTGCAGCGTCGAGGCGCTCGATGCCATACTTGAGTTGCTGCACGTAGCCGCTGAATTCTTGACCAAGGGTGAGCGGAACAGCATCCATCAGGTGCGTCCGTCCGATTTTGATAATGTCAGCGAAGGCACGGGATTTTTCTGCAAGTGTTGCGTGGAGCTGTCGCACTGCAGGGAGAAGGTGGCGGACGATCCGATCCGCAGCGGCGATGTGCATCGCTGTCGGGAACGTATCGTTGGAGCTTTGGGATTTGTTGACGTCGTCATTAGGGTGGATCGGCGTTTTCGACCCAAGCACGCCGCCTGCCAGTTCGATGGCGCGGTTGGCGATGACCTCGTTGACGTTCATATTCGTCTGGGTGCCCGAACCAGTCTGCCAAACTGAGAGCGGAAAGTGGGCATCGAGCGTACCAGAGATTACTTCATCGGCAGCACGAACGATGAGATCGCGTTTTTCCGCTGGAAGAAGTCCCAACTCCGCGTTGACGATTGCCGCTGCTTTCTTGAGGATTCCAAATGCCCAGATCAGTTCGCGGGGCATGCGCTCTGTCCCTATCGCGAAGTGGATGAGCGAGCGAGCAGTTTGAGCGCCGTAGTACACATCGGCAGGCACTTCGATTGTGCCCATCGTGTCGCGTTCTAATCGAGTTGAGCTCATCATGGCATGCAAGGTTGGATATCACATCTTCGAGCAGCAAAGATACTGCCTGCTCTCAATCGAAGCCAATACTGAGCGCAAGGAAAACACCCCCGAACACTGTGATTGGACGGTCCCGAATACTTTCGAGTCCTTTGCCGCCGAAGGGTATGTAGTAGTATCGGACGTGGAGTGCCAGACTACCACGCGATGGTGCGCCAATGAAGGTGCCAACGCCGACAAAACCACCAGCACGAACGTATCCCCGCGCATAGCCAAACGACTGGAAGAACTCGTACTCATACGGCGTTGACACAATGAGTGTAGGGCCAATGCCTGCGGAGACAAACGGACGCATCGTTTCGCCGAGACTTTCCGGGAACAGCCGGTGCGACACTCCAACCATGAGTGGGATTATGAACAGACGATTGACTTTGTCAGGCACAAGGAGACGTCCCGTGATTGGATCGTAGAGCGTCTCAATTTCACTGGAATTGCGAGCGCCGGAAAATCCCACGTCGAGAACGTAGGAAAGTACATCCGTCGAACGATACTCGATATAGCCACCGAGCCCAAATCCACTCTGGGAAAAGAGAATCTCCAATCCGCCACCGAGGGATGTGCGTGTCAAGCGTGGATCACTCGCCAACAGCGGTCGTGGTGAGCGAAAAATGAAGATCGTGTCCGGTGATATTGTCTCTGCTGTTGTCGGTGAGCTGGAGCGCCCCGGTATCGGCTCTTGCGCCAATGCTACGGTGATTGCAAGAAGAGTTGCACCGAACAGTCGCAGCATACATCCGCTGTAGTAGTTGCTGTTGCAAATGTAAACGAACGGAACGCCCCTGCCGTGTAAAAGACGTGCGCTGGCGCCTGTCCGGCAGCCAGCGCACGTGGTGGTGTACCATGTCCCCTCTCATTGCGGAGCAAGCGTTTGGTTTGGTAAGGCTCGACGTCAGTTTCTCCGGCACGAGCAGTGCCCTGAGCTTCCCTCCGTTCAACGGAGATGACATCCACTGTTAGTCCATAATTCGACGCAAGAATGCTGGTTTGTCACTCGGTTGTTTGGCTTCATCGCCACTCGGATGCGGAAATGAACCAATCGGAACGGAACTGTTTCGACGCAGATACGCCGGTGTGTTGTACTTGGCTGTTTCGGCGTGCCCGACGGGTGCTGCCTCCGGCAAAGGGCGTTGCTCGATCAGTGTGTACGAGGCTGACCCACCGTTGGCTGCTATTCGTGCATGCTGTTCTGTTTCCAGTGCAAGACTTTGTTGCTCCGGTTTCGTTACGACTGTCGTCCGTGACTCAGTTGACGCCATATGGTTGAAACCAGTTGCGACAACAGTGACCATCATCGTATTCTCAAGCTCAGAATTGAAGACCACACCGAAGATGAGATTGACTTGCTCGCCGGCTGCTTCTTCAATCGTCTGCACAGCTTCTCCTACCTCGGCCATGCTTACATCTTCCCGGGCAGTGATGTTGACAAGAACACCTTCCGCCCCTGCGATGGAAACGCCATCGAGCAACGGTGAATTGATTGCATTGATAGCCGCCTCGCGTGCACGATACTCACCGCTGGCAATGCCGATCCCCATGATTGCATCGCCTTTGTTCTTCATAATCGTGCGGACGTCTGCGAAATCTACGTTCACGTACCCATTACCGCTGATGATGTCTGCAATCCCACGAGTTGCGTTGTAGAGGACGTCATCAACTCGTTGGAAGGCTTCGATGAACGATGTCGTCGGCTCGATGATGTCCATCAGTCGCTGGTTAGGGATGACAATGAGAGCATCCACCTGCCGGCGCAAGAGTTCAATGCCCTCGAGTGCAATCTGCATCCGTCGCCGAGCCTCCCACTTGAATGGTTTGGTAACAATCCCGACAACGAGCGCACCGAGTTCACGTCCGAGCTGTGCGATAATTGGCGCAGCCCCTGTACCGGTGCCACCGCCCATTCCCGCAGTGACGAAGATCATGTCGCTGCCCTCAAGTGCTTCGCGGACTTCCTCGATGCTCTCTTCGACAGCGCGCTGGCCAATCGTCGGATCCGCGCCAGCACCCAAGCCCCGGGTGAGCTGTTTTCCCAACTGTATTTTGATTGGTGCTGGGCTCGAGGCTAACGCTTGGGCATCGGTGTTGGCAACGATGAAGTCGACGCCCGTCAAGCCACGCCGAATCATGCTATTGACGGCATTGCTGCCGCCACCGCCAACACCGACGACTCGGATGCACGCCCCAGCAGCAGCGAGAGGATCGAGGTGAATGCGAACATCGAACGGTTGGTGCTCTTGTTGCATAACTGCCCCGCTCAGTGGTGTTACAGATGGTTAAAAAAAGTTTTGATGCGCTCGATTATCCCGCGATAACCGATCCGCACATGGTGCCGCTGTTGATTTGCACGGAAGCCTACCCCGAGCGATGATTTGCCCGTGCGCGCTTCGTGCGCATAGAGAACTAAACCGACAGCAGTGGCATACATCGGCGACTGCACCTCAGGCGCAAATCCACCCATGCCAAGCGTTGGCACACCTACCTTGACAGGCATACCGAAGATGCGCTCGGCTAGCTCGGCAGCGCCCCGCAACTGCGCACAGCCACCGGTGAGAACTATACCTGCCGAAAGATTCCGCGCATATCCACTCCGCCGGATCTCCGCGAATGCAAATTCGAAGATTTCCTCCATCCGAGGCTGAATGATCTGGCACAGCAAACTCTTGGTGACCTCGATCGGCTTACGGCCGTTGATTCCTGGGATCATGAAGACTTCATCGTGGAGAATGCTCTCCTGCAAGGCATGGCCATAGGCAATTTTGACCTGTTCGGCTTGCGCGTGGACAATCCCAAGCCCTTTCTTGATGTCATCGGTCACTTTGTTGCCCGCGATGCCAAACATTGCAGTGTGACGAATGATCCCTTCGTCGAAGATTGCAATGTCGGTTGTACCCCCGCCAATGTCAATGAGCGCAACCCCAACCTCACGCTCTGCGCTATCGAGAACCGCGATACTACTGGCAACCGGCTGCAGGACGATGTCCTCTACCACAAGTCCCGCGCGCTCGACGCACCGATAGAGATTTTCGACAGCAGATCGAAGTCCTGTCACAACATGGATATTCGATTCGAGCCGAACTCCACTCATACCGATGGGATCGAGGATTCCGTCCTGCCCGTCGAGGATGTAATCTTGCGGGAACAGATGCAGAATGACACGATCGGATGGCAATGCAACCGTTCGTGCATCCTCGAGTAGTCGCTCAATGTCGCTGCGGCTGATTTCGCGTCCAGTGCCGGAAACAGCAATCGCACTTCTGCTCTGGAATGATTGGATGTGGTCACCGGCTATGCCAACAATGATCCGCTCGATTTGAACACCAGATGTCGTCTCAGCTTGCTCGATGGCTTGCTCGATAGCCTGAACCGTCTTTTCAATGTTGACGACGATGCCCCGCGCAAGTCCAGCATTCTCTGCGGTCCCAATCCCGAGGACAGTCAGCGTTCCACTGCGGTTATCGGGTGCTGCGACAATGACGCATACTTTCGTTGTACCAATGTCCAGTCCGACGATGGCATCTGGGCGAGCACGAAGCCCGCGCTGGGGTCGCTTTGCCGCAACGTGGGTTGTGTTCATAGATCCACCCTGCCGGCGGTGGTACTTTCCGTTTGGAGTACGATACGTCGCGACCATCGAAGGTCAACACGACGAACAGTGGGGCGCCACCACGGCGAATCAAGAAGCCACTCAGCAGAAGCGAGCTTCGATTCGAGGTCCGTCGGTTTACCTAGGTGTACCTCAGCACCCGGTGGCTCCAGTGTCAGCGTGATGTTCTTGCTGGCGTCCACATGGAGTTCTGCGCAGTAGGCACCCAGCCGCTGTTGGTTACTGAGCAAGCGGAGGACACTGAGCACAGCAGAGATACCTGCACTATCGCTTAGATGGACAAGCGGGACGATTTCTCCGCTGTAATACGAACCCGACGGCAAGAGCACACTATCAGCAGTCAACCACTCGAGCTGACCCTGGTTGCTGACAACGAGCGCAAGCGGTTCACGTTCGACCACTGACACATGCAACACAGAACCGATGCGGCGCGCAATTGCGCGTTGAACGAAGGGGAAGCGCTCGGCAATTGCTTCCGCGTCGCGTAGATGAACGATCGAACCAGTGGCAAGTCCTGTGGCGAGTGCTGCTGCAACTGAATCGCGATACATTGCTGCAACTCGCTGCCACCCGACAAGCTCAACCGTCGTGAGCGGTCGGTGGCGGTTCCAGAGAAATGCGGATGCAACAACCGCACCGACAAGGACAGCGGTCGTCAGGAACCACCCGAGCGAGGGTGAGTGTTTTCTCTGCTGATTCGACATGCGAGGAATCATAACCACAGTGTCGTGGCGCATCACACGCTCCGACTTGCGGCACGCACGGAGAGTGCGTCGTTCGCCGCACGTTGAGCATTTGCACCACAGAAAAGGATCAGACGTCGGATTGAGCCATCTGCAGTAGTGCTGCATCTACTGCAAACGCGTGGCAAAAATAGTACGCCGATAGCCGCTTGTCAAGATTTTTTTTGCGAACCGTCCGATTTTTTTTCGAGCAGCGCTTCGACCTGCCGCCAGATGTGTTGGCATGGGAAACGATTTTCTGCCAGTGCACGCCCGACGATGACCGAATCCACACCGACTGAGCGGAGCGTGTTACACCGCCAGAGCTCTTGGGGGCTATCAATCCCACCTGCAATCGTGATGCTCATACGAACGTCCTGCGCAAAAGCAGTGATCATCTCGAAATCCGGTCCACGGTAGGTTCCCTCCCACTCGACGTCGCTGTAGATGACTCGTCGCATTCCTAAGGCTTTCGCACGCAGGGCAAGATCGACGTCGGAGAGCGTTTCCATGCCGATGCTGACAAACCGATTGCGCGCCCGGATGCCGAGCACAATGCGCGATGGTGTGTAGCGATGGACCAAGCGTTCGACCGCTTCCGGGCACGTCATAACCAAATCGCTGATCACTAAACGAAAGACGCCGCGGTGGAGCCAGCGCTCGCACTCAGCGGCTGTGCGGAAGACCGAAAAGTACTCGATCGGGATATCCACGGCATCCACGATGCGCTCGGTTGCACGTCCGTTCTCCTCCGATGGACTGCCGGATTCGAGGCCGTCGAGGTCGACGATGTGGAGCGAGCGCGCATTTTCCTCGCGTAGCAGCTGTACCATTCGTTCAGGTTGCTGCTGGAGCCGCGCGAAGTATTCTTCCGTCCCCGATGGGCCTTGAATGCGCCGTCGGCACTGACCGTTCCGAAGCTCGATTGCAGGAATGAGAAGCACCATTGGTCATGCCGCGTTGTGAACGAGCCGAAGTGCGTGCTTGACCAAGTGTTCAACGCTCGGAGTCGTACCCTCGGCACGGCATTGATCAAACGCGGCGCGTAGTGCTTTCTCTGCATGCTGGCGGTTGTAACCGAGCACAACCATTGCACGAAGCGCTTCATCGAGCAGAGGAAGAACCTGTCCTTCACGCGTGGGGGCGAGTGCACCGATTTTTTCCCGAAGCTCAAGTACAAGCCGCTCTGCTGTCTTGCGACCAACGCCTGGGATTCGCTGAAGCATGGGGAGATTGTTCGCAACGATTGCCTCTTGTAGTTGCGAAACACTCATCGCAGAGAGAATACTCAGAGCAATACGCATTCCAACTCCCGGTATGCCAACAAGGAGCAAAAACGCATCTCGTTCGGCAGGGGTTGCAAACCCGACAAGCTCCATCCCATCATCACGCACGATCAAATGCGTATGCAGCACTGCGCGTTGACCAACCTGCGGGAGCTGTTCGGATGTCGTCAGCGAGATGTTGGCATAGTAACCAACCCCATGACAATCAACGACAGCGGAGGCTGGCGACTTTTCGAGCAAGATTCCTTCCAACCGCACAATCATGGCGTTGCCAATCGGAGAAGAACAACTGTTCGATCATCTGGTGTAGCTTCGGGTGCTTGCAGCGATGCCACTGCACCAAAGATGGATTCGACCACACCGTCCAGTGATGCAGCAGCATTCTCTTCGATGATCTGACGGAGACGCTCAATGCCGAACTCTGTAGCATCGAGACACTGCGTTTCACTGATTCCGTCGGAGTAGAGACACACGATACTTCCCGGCAAAAGTTCGAGAACATGCTCTTCGTAAGAGGCATCTTCGACGACACCGAGTACTAGCCCGCTACGATCGAGCAGTGCAGTGTTACCGCCTGGGGCGAGCACGAATGGGTATGGATGCCCCGCGTTCGCGTAGCGCAGCGTACGAGTCTGAGCGTCGAGTTCGAGGATGGCAGCGGTAACGAATGAACCTGGCTCCGTGTGACGAACCAGGAGACGATTCCACTGGCGAAGCACCTCCGCCGGCGAGGCATGCTGCGATTCAAGCAGGTGGAACGCCGCATGCAGGTGTGCCATGATCAGTGCAGCAGCCATTCCTTTGCCGCAGACATCGGCGATTGCGCACACGATGGTGCTATTCCGCTCGATGACATCGAAGTAATCGCCGCTGACATGGCGAGCAGGTTCGATGCGTGCAGCAATTTCAACACCACCAGTCTTGTACATACGCTCAAGCGACGGAAGCAACCGCTGTTGGACAGCACGCGCAAGGGCCAGTTCGCGCTCGATGCGCTCCTGCTCGACGAATCGTTCCAGCAACGCAAGCTGCTCAATCGCCACAGCGAGTGCATTGAGATACGCAGAAAGGAATGCATCGTCGAGCAGCTGTTGTCTTCCGTCAGAGCGTGCCCCAATTCCAACGACACCCAACACACGTTCCCGGAGAGCAATAGGCGCGACCATAGCGATCCGTTCTGCGATGAGCCACTGGCGTACAGCCCCAGGAAGCTCCGCTGATGAATGCAGTACCAGAAGATTCCGTGGAAGTGCCCGCAGCATCGTAGCATCGATCGCAACACCACGTGCCCAAAACTGCGCTAACTCTTCGCCGTCGTACAGTGCGATGAAAACACGACTAGTCGCTGCGTGCGCCATCAATCGCAACCCTGCTATGTGGAGCAGCCGTTCGCGCGACGTTTCCACTGAGGCATCGCGCACCAGCTCGAACATCGTCTCGAGCATGTGCGTTCGCTGCGCCAATTGGAACTCCAGTGCTCTGCACTGCTGCCGTTGCTCGAGGCTTTCCAATATTGCCCTGGCAGCATGCCAGAGAACTTCGGTTGTCGCATTCTGCTCAGGAGCAATGAAAGCGAGTGCAGATTCACCAGCGCTCGTTACGTAGACGGGATACGTCGGCGATAGCTCCAAGGACAATTCACCATGACCTCCTCGACTGAACACACGGAGAGTGCGCGGAATCGGTGGGGCGGGTCCATACTCAGCGACGACTTGTACGGTTGGCACCCGCCCATGTGCAGCAACACACCACTGCACACCCGCAGCGACCATTGCACGAGCGAGCATATCGGCCAGCTGCTCGGTGCTCTGCGCATCGTGCAGTCTATCGGCAGCCTCACGCGCACGCCACGGATGCTCGCTTGATGCAGTACTACGCTTCATTGGCAAAAACAACGCGATCGCCTTCGTACTCGGCGATGAGGGAACGGTAAGAATCAGGAATTCGCTCTGGTGCGTTCGTCGCTGGGTTTAAATGCACAAGGACAGCACTTGCTTTGACAAGCAGCGGACCCTCGACCAGCACAACGAGTTGCTCGAAAACGAGCGATGAACGCCGCACCAGTGGAATGCGCGTAGAGACCTCATACTCGTCGTCGAATTGAGCGGCGACGAAGTAATCAATCTCCTGATGCGCAACAACGAAACGGTGCTTGGTCACAAATGTTTCCCGATCGATCGGCAGACCGATGGCGCGGAAATATTCTACCCGTGCTGCCTCGAGCCAGTAGAAGTACACTGCGTTATGGACAATGCCCTGCCGGTCAACATCGTAGGTACGGACCCGTGTGCGCACAACGTGCCGATAGAGTTGGCGCTCTTCTGCAAGGATCTTTTCTGCGCGCTGCTGCGCCGATGGAATAACGACTGTGTGTGTCATATGAACCGCGCACCTTAGGTGTCAATCGCAACAGAATGCCTTCCGCAAAGGTCTGTATGGATGCGGTGGAGCGTCGCGATCGCTGCTGCGACATCGTCATCGTTGATGTCGAGATGGAAGACCGCCCGCAGCCATCCTGGAGGACCAGGGGAAACAACTACGCCACTGCGAGCGAGCTGCTCGAGCAAACGCTCAGCATCAATGCCACGACGCGATCGGAAGAGCACAATGTTCGTCGGTGGTGGATCGAGCAGAAGTTCAAATTCTTGCACGATTGCACGTGCAAATTCTTTCGCACGGCGATGGTCTTCAGCAAGACGCTCCAGGTGGTGTTCGAGCGCGTAAAGCCCAGCAGCTGCCAGCACCCCACTTTGACGCATGCCACCACCGAGCATCTTCCGCCACCGACGCGCTTCAGCTATGACATCGGCAGGTCCAACGAGCACCGAACCCACTGGTGCACCGAGTCCCTTCGACAAGCACACCATCACCGTTGTGCAGGGCGCCGCGTACTCTGCCAGTGGAATTCCCGTCGCCACCGATGCATTCCACAGCCGCGCACCATCGCAGTGGAGGAAGAGTCCACGCTCCGAGCACCATGTGCCGATCTGCTGAACAGTTGCCAGGGGCATGATCGCACCACTGGAGCGATTGTGCGTGTTCTCGATGCAGACGCCACGTGTTCGCGGATAGTAGTACGCTGCTGGTCGGACAAGATCTGTGAGCACTTCACATGCACGAGCAAGCTGCTCTTGCAATGGTGCTGAACGCAACTGGACCCGCGCGATCAGAGAGGGTGCACCGGTTTCGTAATGAAGGATGTGGCTTTCCTCATCGACAACTACCTCATCGCCTGCAGTAGCTTGGACTGCGAGCGCAAGTTGGTTGCCCATCGTTCCGCTTGGGACAAACAGTGCTGCGTCCTTCCCCAACAGCTCAGCAACTCGATCCTGGAGGCGATTGGTGGTCGGATCCTCACCAAAGACATCATCGCCGACCTCGGCAATGGCCATTGCACGGCGCATTGCGTCCGTTGGCTTGGTTACAGTATCGCTTCGCAGGTCTACAGGATAATGCCGCATATCGCCACAAAAATACCAGCGCCTCCGATGCCAACAGTTGATTTTTTCACCGATACGATTTTTGCAGCTGATCATGGACTGCTGAGACCTATCAGAGGATTGCCCGATGGTTCCGCTGAGTGAACGCATTCACCGTGCACAAACAAACCGTGGAATTCCCCCAGAGCAGGCTCCGCTGCGGTACCACTCGATCGCTCAGATTGCAACAGAGCGGCTTTCGACATGCCCCGACCACACGTTCCTGATTTTCTACGACGAAGATGGCTCCCGCACGGAATGGAGCTACCGAGCGTTCATCGAGCGTGCCTGCCGCACAGCGAGCTTCTTGCGCGCCCTTGGCATTACGAGCGGCGACCGCATCGCAACCGCTGCACACAACCATGCTGAAACGATCGCGGAGTACTTTGCGGCATGGATTCTGGGTGCTTGTGTGGTTCCGCTGAACATGACCGAAGATGATACACGCTTGAAGTACATCCTCGATTTTTCTGGTGCAAAGGTTCTGCTCTGTCGCCCCGAATACCTCCAGCGAGCAGAGCATTTTGCCGCTGGCTGTGCTCTCGAACTCATCCCCGTTGATGCTGCGTACGACACGCAGATATCCAACGCTGAGCCGCACGCACTGGATGCAACACACCCGATGCTCGACAGCGAAGCGCTTCTGGTTTTCACGAGCGGTACCACAGGCAATCCGAAAGGGGTTGTGCTCGTGCAGCGGAACCTCATCGCAGATGCAGAGGGCATCGCAGATTGGCATCGCATAACACCTGCCGATCGAATGATGTGCGTCCTGCCGATCCACCACGTCAATGGGACGATCGTCACCCACGTCACGCCATTCCTGGCTGGGTCTTCGGTTGTGCTCAATCGCAAATTCCAGACGGAGCACTTCTTCCCTCGCATCGAGCAAGAAGGCGTCACCATCGTTTCGGTTGTGCCGACACTTCTGGCATTCTTGCTCGAGGCCGATGCTGATGCATGTGGAGTTGTCGAAAAGGGTTTTCGACACATCATCTGCGGGGCTGGTCCTCTCACGTGCGAATTAGCGGCTCGCTTCGAAGAACGTTACCGCATCCCGATCATCCACGGCTACGGACTTTCCGAG
>RFIK01000074.1 GCA_003695605.1 Chlorobiota bacterium | reverse complement strand
TAGCATCAAACCACATCAATTCTCTCGGCGGGAAAATACGTATCCTCGGTCGGCCTCAAAAATGGAAGGGACGCGACGAGCTGTAACACCCGGCGCGCCCCCACCTATCCCGGAGTAGAAAGCCCCCTTGATACTTTGGTACCCTCACCTGGCGCTAAACTACACCGATGGAGAGCCACACCCAATCGGTACTTTTACGGAAATTTGCAGCAGGAAAAACTGGCCACTGCGATGACGGAGTTTCAGCAGAAATTTCTCCAGCAACTTGAGGAACGCGCCGCCGCGATCAGTGGACGCATTGCATTCCCCGATGCTACCGACGAGCGTACGCTCCGAGCTGCGTGCACCCTGGCCAGCCGAGGCATTGCTCAGCCAATCCTGGTCGGTGATGCCACGCAGATTCGCCGCATCGCTGAAGCTGCAGGAATTCTCCTGCCACCGAGCATTGAGCTATTTGACCCAACTGCGCAGCAGGATATCTTGGCTGACGAATTTACGAGCAAACAGCGCAGCAAACCGATCCAACCAGAGCACGCACGGCACCGCGTCCTTGAGCCGCTCACCGCAGCGGGGATCCTGCTCGATCGCGGCGATGTCAGCGCTGTTGTCGCCGGTTCGCGCTCAACGACCAGCGATGTCCTTCGCGCTGCGCTCTCGACCGTTGGACTTGCGCCTGGCAGCCGCACGATGAGCAGCTATTTTGTGATGGTACTCGGCGACCGAACGGTCTTCTACGCTGATTGCGGTGTCGTCCCCGAACCAACCTCTGAGCAGCTTGCCGAAATCGCTATCGCAACGGCAGAGAACTATCGCAGGATTCTGCAACAGGAGCCGCGTGTGGCATTCCTCTCGTTCTCGACGAAAGGGAGCGCAGCGCATCCAGCAGTCGAAAAGGTTCAGCGTGCGGTGCAGATCGCCCAATCGCTGCGCCCGGACATCCTCTCCGATGGTGAACTCCAGGCAGATGCTGCACTCGTTCCAGATGTCGCCGCGCGAAAGGCACCCGGCTCCACGGTTGCTGGCAACGCTACTGTGCTCATCTTCCCAAATCTCGACGCCGGAAATATCGCCTACAAGCTCACCGAACGTCTCGCTGGCGCGATCGCACTCGGTCCAATCGTCCAGGGATTAGCGAAACCGTACTGCGACCTCTCCCGCGGGTGTTCGGTGCAGGACATCATCTCGGTAGCGTGCATCGCGCTCCTTATGAGTCGCTCGCTGGACGGTAGTGGTACACAATCTCGAGCGGCTGCGCCGACGGCAAGCGAAAGTGAATGACCAGATCCATGTGGGCTGTGACCTTCACACCTCGGTTCCGCACAGGACGATACCGGAGGAGCGATACCACACGCACTGCCTCTTCATCGCAGCCGTAGCCGATGCCGCGCAGAACGCGTGGACGGTGAACGTACCCTTCCTCATCCACCTCGAACGCTACGTGAACATCTCCCTCGATCCGCTTGACGAGCGCTTCGGTGGGGTAGCGCACGTTCCGCTGGATGAAATCCCTGAGCGCTTTCGACCCGCCCGGATAGGCAGGCGTGCGTACAAACTGCTTCTTTCGCTGGGGCTTTTGGCTCATTGCGCCTGGCGGAGCTTCGAACGGAAGACCTTCTCGAACTTTTCCACTTTCGGACGAATAACCAATGCACAATAGGCTTTCTCGGGATTGCGCACGAAGTAATTGCGGTGGTACTCTTCGGCGGGCCAGAACTGCTCGAACGGAACAATTTCCGTCACAATCGGTGCATCGAATGCACCACTTTCATCCAACATGCGTTTGTAGTACTCTGCGCGCTGCCGCTGGGCGTCGGAATGGTAAAAAATCACCGAGCGATATTGTGGACCAACGTCGTTGCCTTGGCGATTCGGTGTGGTGGGATCGTGCGTTTTCCAAAAGACCTCGAGCAACTCGTCATACGAAATGCGTTTGGGATCGAACGTGATCTGGCAGACCTCAGCATGCCCAGTTCTCCCAGTGCATACCTGCTCGTAGGTGGGATTCAGAACGTGACCGCCACTGTACCCTGGCACAACGGAAATCACCCCATCGAGCCGCGAAAAGATTGCCTCTGTACACCAGAAGCATCCAGCACCGAATGTTGCAACCTCGACGCTATCGTTTGCCATTGTTGAGCAACCTATGTTGTGGAAATGTTCACTGTCGGAGCGCGCACACCCACCGGCAAAGAGAACGAACGCTATCGCAGCCTCTGCGATCATGCTTACACACGCTGGGATGAAAGTTCAACTCGCGGATCGAGCATCGCGTAGAGCACGTCAGAGAAAAAGTTCACGATAACGAAAACCGCTGCGGTAAAAAGCACAGTTCCCTGAATGACGGGGTAATCCAGCTTGGTGATTGCATCGAACGCAGCACTGCCAATCCCTGGCCAATTGAAGATGTACTCGACAAAGTACGCCCCTGCAAGCAACCCAGCAAACCACGTCCCGACCGTCGTCACCACGGGATTGAGCGCATTGCGCAGTGCGTGAACGACGATGACACGGCCGCGCGATAAGCCTTTCGCTCGCGCAGTGCGGATGTAATCCTGCCCGAGCACTTCGAGCATGCTCGAACGTGTTACCCGTGCGATGATCGCCAGCGGACGGATACCCAGCGTCACTGCCGGCAAGACCAAGTATTCGATGCCACGATCAACGTACCCCGCAATCGGGAACCACGGCAAGACTTGCCCGAAGAGCACCATCAAGAAAATCGCCATCACGATCGAAGGCAGCGAAATCCCGAACTGCGCCAGTGCCATCGTTGCAGTGTCGAGCCATGTATTGGCGCGCACTGCGGAGAGAACACCGAGCACAATCCCCAGCACCGTCGCGATCACCATGGCAACTGTTGCCAGCAGGGCGGTCGCTGGAAGGCGATCGAGCACGATTTCGAGCACTGGGCGATTCGACGCAATCGAGCGCCCCAGGTCCCCGACTACAAGGCGTTCCAGGTACCGCCAGTACTGCACGTAGAGTGGCCTGTTGAAGCCGTACTGCTCACGCAGCGCTTGAAGCGTCGCCTCATCAGCACGCTGTCCAAGCATGACCCGTGCCGGATCGCCAGGAATTGCTCGCACGAGGAAAAACGAGACTGTCACGACACCGAGCAGCATGAGAACGGTATAGCCGAGCCGCCCGAGCAAGTACCGCAGCATTGGCAAGGTTGGAAAGAGAACCGATGGCGAATTTACTACCGCACAACCGAGCCGGGCGGAATCTCGTCGCGTGGCGAAACAATCACTAACCGCTCCCCATTGTTGGCAGCTAGCAGCATGCCGTTCGACTCAACCCCCATGAGCTGAGCGGGCGCAAGATTAGCAACGACGACAACGTCGAGGCCGATCAGTTCATCGGGTGTGTAGTGCTTGCCGATACCTGCCACAATCTGCCGCTCTTCGCTGCCGAGATTGACGATCAGCTTGATGAGCTTGTTCGATTTCGGTACCCGCTCGGCAGAAACGATCCGTCCGGTGCGTAGTTCGATGCGAGAAAATTCCTCGATGCTAATGCGTTCACGGTGGGGTGCTAACTGGGCTGCAGGAGCACCGAGTTTCGCACGTTGCAGCGCGATGCGTTCGTCGCTGATCGGTTCGATAAGGCGCTGCGGTTGGCCAAGCAACGTTCCCTGCTCAATGAGCGGCTGGGGGATTGTCGCCCATACGTTCGGCCCTGGAGTTGCTCCCGAGAATTCGCCTGTCGTCGGCTGCGCAATACCGCAGAGCTGCTGGATGCTCCGCGACAGGTGTGGGGCGACTGGTGCCAGTGCGATCGCGATACTCCGCAGCACTTGCACGCAGGTGTAGAGCGTTCGCGCACATTGGGCGGGATTTTCCGCGAGCGATTTCCATGGAGCAGCATCGTTGAAGAATTTGTTCGCTGCCCGCGCAAGGTTCATCGTTTCGCTCGTCGCATCCCGAAAGCGGAATGAGCGATATGCTGTCGCAATAGCTTCTGCGCCACGGGCAAGCGCAGCAATCATCGCGCGTTCTTCCGCAGAGAACTGCTCTGCATCGAGCGCACTGCTCCCGCCGGAGGAATTCGCAACAACAGCATGCCACCTGGCGGGGAATTCTCGATCCTGCTCAGAGAGCACCGGCACTTTACCCTCGAAATGTCGCGCAATGAACGCAATCACGCGGTTGGCGTAATTCCCCACGATTGCTGCCAATTCATTGTTGGTGCGGGCTTGGAAGTCTCCCCACGTAAAATCGGCGTCTCGCGTTTCGGGGAAATTCATCGCCAACGCGTAGCGCAATGCATCGCGATGGTGCGGATGCGGAAAGTCCGCCAGCGCATCGCGAAGGTCAATACTCCAATTGCGCGACTTCGAAAATTTCTGCCCCTCGAGATTGAGGAATTCGTGTGCAGGTACGTTCGATGGCAGAATGTACCCGCCCCGCGCCATGAGCATCGCAGGGAACATGAGCGTGTGGAAAACAATGTTGTCTTTCCCAATGAATGCAGCGTAGTACGTCTGGCGGTCGCTCGATTGCAGCCACCACTGCTGCCAACGATCAGAATCGCCCTGCTCGCACGCCCATCCCTGCGTAGCACTGATGTATCCCAGCAGCGCCTCGAACCAAACGTAGAGGACTTTCCCTTCAGTATTCGGTAGCGGGACGGGTACCCCCCACCGTAAGTCTCGCGTGACTGCACGATCCTGCAAACCTTGCTTGAGCCATGCTCGCGCTTGCTGGAGGACGTTCTCCTTCCATTCGTCTTGGTGCGAAGCGATGTACTCCTCGAGCGCGTGTTGGAACTGGCTGAGTCGAAAGTACCAGTGCGTTGTTGGTCGCAGAGCAGGCGGCTTCCCGCTCACGAGCGACCGTGGGTTCTTCAATGCGAGCTGATCGTAGTAGGCACCGCACTGTTCGCACTGATCGCCACGTGCACGCTCGTATCCACAGTTGGGGCAGGTCCCCTCAACGTAACGGTCAGGCAAAAACATCCCCGCCTGCTCATCGTAGAACTGCAACTGTTGCCGCTCCTCGAGCAAACCGCGACGGTAGAAATCCAAAAACCATTCCTGCGCCACGCGATGATGCAGAGGGCTCGAGGTACGCCCGTACACGTCAAAACTTATCCCAAACTGGTCAAAGGCTTCCCTGTTGGCGGCGTGGTAATGGTCCACGATCTCCTGGGGCGTTTTACCCTCTTGCTCAGCCCGGATCGTAATCGCCACACCGTGTTCGTCAGAACCACAGACGAAGAGAACCTGCTCGCCAGCAAGCCGGAGGTACCGTGCATAAAGATCTGCAGGTAAGTATGCACCTGCAATGTGACCAAGGTGAAGGTAGCCGTTTGCGTAGGGTAATGCAGCTGTGATCAGGTACTGTCGCGTCATAGAGCGCTGCTGTCCATCAGTTCCGCACAAAGATACGGGAGCATCCGACGCGGAATAGTAACTTGCAACGTCTATGCCCTCGATGAAACGGCGATTTCTCTACGGTCTTCTTTCTGCTCGGTTCGCAGGCGGTCTTCCACTGATGCGGCGTCTACTGCGCGCTCTTGCATTCAGCATGGTAGCAAGTGGATCGCTCGTCATTGTGCTTGGGATCGCACTGTTTGCGCTGGCCCAGACAGAAACGTTCAACCGCTGGCTTGCCAAAGCACTGCAAACTGCGCTTCGGGAGCAGCTCAATGCCAATCTTTCGATCGGGAGCATTCGCGTGCGCATCTTCGACGGCGTCGAGCTGGATTCTGTTGCACTCGTCGCCGAAGGAGATACCCTCCTTGCCTCACCACACATCGAGCTTCGGTACATCCCCGAAGCGCTCATCTTCCGCACCGTTGCCATCGAAGTGCTCCGTATCGAATCGCCGCGTATGCACCTGGTGCGTCTGGCCGATGGAACGTGGAATTTCGAACATCTCCTCCGCCCTTCCTCATCCCCGTCAGGAGAGCCGCCATCGCTGCTTGTTTACGTCCGCTCCTTCGAAATCCGCAGCGGAACGATTTCCACCGATGACGTGCGGGATACGATCGCAAGACCCCAGCACCCTGCGCGGTTCGATCCACTCCATGCAATGGTGACCGATGTCCGAGTGCGTGCGACGGTGCTTGCTCAGCTTCGCCAACGCCAGTACACGCTTGCACTCGATGAACTCAGCTTCCACGATAGCATCAGCAGCTGGGATATTCGCCAGGCATCCGGCATCGTTGCTGTTGATACTGCATCACTAGCGGTCACCTCGCTTTCGATCGTACTCCCTGCATCGAACATCACCATCGCCAAAGCTACGCTCGGCATCGGCGACACAACGCTTCCCTACCGTGCAAGGCTCGCACTAACCCCCCTCCATCCAAACGATGCCTACCATCTGCTGCCGCCCGAACTTGCGCTCGGTAGCTCACTCGAACTCGATGCCACTGTCGAGGGTTCGCTCGACAGCATGCGCATTGCCCTTGCGCATGCTGCAACAGGACGTACCCACCTCCGCGGACGTGTGAGTGTCCACAATCTGCGCAGCAACACGCCGCTGCGATGGAACGCTGAACTTCGTCCATCCGTGGTGTGGTGGAGCGATGTGCGGCAGTTGCTCAGGTGGCTGGATTTGCCGCCTATTGCAGCACTCGATGGTTGTCACATCGCTACGCTGCGCGCTCGCGGCGCTGGCGATTCTCTCTGGGCTGATGTTCGCGCGACAACCAGTGTAGGGAGCGCAGACCTTCGCGCATTGCTACGCATCGGTACTCCCACCAGCTACTCCGTCGATGGCACGTTCAGCCAGGTTGACCTTGCACGGCTTGATCCCTCCCTACCGACATCAGCGCTGGCAGGCTCGCTTGCGCTCCGCGGCGATGGCATCGAACTTGCGACAGCGCATGCCCAACTGGAGCTAACGCTCGACACCAGCAGCATCGCAGAGCGGCACCTTGCGCACGCCTATGTTCGTACCCACCTCGACCGCGGTAGGCTCAAGCTCGACTCGCTCGACGCAATCTTTCCCCGCTATGGAGGGGAAGAACAGCCGC
>RFIK01000073.1 GCA_003695605.1 Chlorobiota bacterium | reverse complement strand
AGAAGCTGCACCAACTGCTGCGAGGTTGTCCCCCGAACGATCGAATCATCTACGACGACAACCCTGCGCCCCTCGAGCACACCGCGGACGGGGTTGAATTTTGCTTTCACCTTCAGCGCGCGTTCGTCCTGCTCCGGCGCAATGAACGTTCGCCCGACGTAATGGCTGCGGATCAAACCGATTTCGAACCGCGTGGGGATTTGATTTTCCTCTGCGTTTACCTTCGCGTAGCCCAACGCTGCAGTGTTGCCGCTATCGGGGACTGCAATGACGGTGACCTTATCAAACGGTTCGTTCAGAACAGGGTGCTCGAGCGCCAAGTTCTTCCCAAGCTTACGGCGGACCTTGTCCACACTATGCCCGAATATGATGCTGTCAGGACGGGCAAAGTACACGTACTCGAAGATGCAGTGCCGTGCCTGCGGTGTTACGTCCTCGATCGGGTATGAATGAATCGTTCCATGCTCGACTGTTGCCTGGTCAATGACAACCAGCTCGTTGTGGCGGACGTCGCGAATGTACTCGGCGCCGACGATGCCGAACGCGCACGTTTCGCTTGCAACGATGTAGGCATCCGTTCCTTCACTCGTCCGAAGTCGGCCGAGAGCAAGGGGACGAAAGCCATGCGGATCGCGCGCGGCGTAGAGCGCAGAATCGGTCATCAGCACAAGCGAGTAGGCCCCGCGAGCTTGGCGGAGCGCTTGGCGGATGCGTTCGAGTTCCGTTGGTGCTTTGCTTCGCGCGACAAGGTGCAGGAAAAGTTCGCTATCGGAGGTTGATTGAAAAATTGCACCCTCGGCTTGCAGCTGGCGGCGAAGTGCTTGGGTGTTGGTCAGATTCCCGTTGTGTGCCAGTGCGAGATTTCCTGCGTAGTACCGAATCGCAAATGGCTGGATGTTGGCTTCGGAATTGCTCCCAGTCGTTGAATAGCGGTTGTGCCCGATTGCAGCTGTTCCAGCGAGACGTTCGGTGAGAATACGGCTATCGCTGAAAACATCGAGCACAAGTCCCTTTCCTTTGTGCGACCGAAAGCGTTGGCGGCCATTGCTACGATCACTCGCCGATGCAACGATACCGCACGCCTCCTGGCCGCGATGCTGCAGTGCATGAAGTGCGTAGTAGCAGATGACCGCTGCCGTCGGGTGGTTGAAGACACCGACGATGCCGCAATTGGGGTGAGCTTTATCCTCAGGCGACGTGGGGGGCATCGAAGGGTTGGCGTGTTGAGGAAATCGTTCAGCGCAAAATTACAGCTTCCGTGCGGTGCGGCTTGCCTCCCCTGCTGGAGGACGGAGCTGCACAAGCAGTTCGAAAAGCTCACGCTCGCGGTCGTAGAAGCTCGGTCGGATGCGGATCGGGAGCCGCCGTCCTCGTTGGTAGATGCGCACGCTCCGAAGGAGCCGCCAGCCGGCGCGTTCCCGGCGAATCACGACACGCCGTATTGCAGAGCGTTCGAGTCGCCGCTGGCGAAAGCGAGTAGCAAAAATCAGCACATCGGGGAGCACAACGATACGACGCTGGAGAAGGATGTTGACCCCCAGTGCTGCAGCGCTGACAAGAACAAATGCCGATAGCAACCAGAAAATCGGGTCGGCAAGGACAACTTCGATACGTCCGTCGCTCTGGAGGGTACCAGCGATGAGACTTCTTCCCACGCCATAGAGAAGGAGTGCCACCGCATAGATTGCCACCGAGCGCCAGTACGTATCGAGGCGGTAGTGGAAGACGTGCTCGCTGCGGTCCATCGTCAGAGATCCTCGATTGGTGCGTACCTCCTCGGCGAATCTGCGCGCTCAGCGGTGAGCACGTCCGCAAGCGCGGCAGGGACGGAGTCGGGACTGCCGAGCATCGCAGCGCGATAGCAATCGCGATGACGGTACATCCACGTTGTCACAATCCGAAGCACTGCCAGCTCATCAGCGGAAAGTTCTGGCTGTTCGGTTTGACGGAGGGCATTCTGCAGGTGCGTGGTCATCTCCTCGAGCGACGCGCGACGCCCAACGACCTGCTGCGCTACGAGCCGCCCCTGCACGAACGCAAAAATTTCGACTGTTGTGTGCTCATACACTGTGGGGACGGCGATGAGAGCGGACATGTGCGTCAGCGATGCCGATGGAACTGGCAATCGCACGGAAAGCTGCTCAAGCTGCTGAATACGTCGCCGAAGCTGCTCTGCGCGCTCGAAGTGGAGCTGCTCGGCAGCCTCAATCATCTGTTGGCGGAGGCGATCGATGATCCACCCGACGTTACCATGCAGGATCTGGCGCACACGATCAACGTTGGCAGCGTACGCATCAGCGCTCTGGAGCATTGCACAGGGGGCTCCACATCGCTTGAGATGGAAGTAAAAACACGGCCGCGCAGCCGCCGACGGCGCGAGCGCGCCGCAGCATCGCCGGAGGCGGAACATTTCCTCGAGCATGGCGCGAAGCTCTTCTGCAACGCCGCGCTGCGGAAACGGCCCGAAGTACTCCCCACTGCCATCGTGCTGCAGTGTCAGCTCCAAGCGAGGGAATGGATCATCGGTCAGCCGCAACAGGGGCACAGGACGAACCGAACGATACAGCACGTTGAACGGCGGCTGCAACGCTCGAATGCGTTCGTACTCGAGAAGTAGAGCGCTCAGCTCGGACGGCGTTTCTTCCCATTCGATATGGCGCACGTGCCGCACCATCCTTTCGATGTGGTGCGGCAGATCGCTGCTCGGCTGGAAGTATGAGCGAACCCGATCGGCAAGCACGGAAGCCTTCCCCACGTAGAGCACTCGCCCATTCCGATCGTACATCGTGTATACACCTGGCGTCACAGGAAGCGCATCCAGCAGTGGCTCGACTGCCTGCAGTACGGTTTTCGGGAGGGTGCGCGACAGGCGCTGATGCTGAAACGCCAGGAGTTGATCGAGTGTCTCAATACCGCTGCGCTCTGCTTCTTCGAGCAAGCAAAGCAGGATACGCGCCGTCGCCTCAGCATCGCCGAGCGCACGGTGGCGCCGTTCGATTCGAATTCCGTAGTAGGCAGAGAGCGCATCGAGATTTTTCTTTCGCGAGGCTGGGAGTAGCCGTCGTGCAAGACGGAGCGTACAGAGCCGCGGTACTTCTCCAATAGCCAGCCCACACCGCTGGAAGCCTTGCGCGAGAAAGCGCCAATCGAACAGCTCCTGGTGTGCAACGAAGACCGCACCGGGCTGCGAGAGCAACTGTGCAAGGAGCGGAAGCACCTCGTGCTCCTCTGGTGCAGTGAATACCTCAGCGTTCGAAATGCCTGTTAGCTGCTCGATAAACGGCGGAATGAACTGGTGCGGATTGATGAGGGATTCGATACGTTCGGTAATCTCACCGCCACGAACGACGACACAACCGACTTCAATGATGCGGTTCTCGATTGGGTGAGAACCTGTCGTCTCAACATCGGTGACGACATATGTCGCGTCCCAGAGCGATTGCATCAATACTGGCTGGGTTTGGTGGATTCTCCTACCCACGCTGCATACGCATCGCTCACGGCGGCTGGCTCAAGCACGATGATCTCCGGCACATTGTATGGGTGGAGCTCCACAATGCGCTGCCGGAGCTGTTCGACCATGTCGCCCCGCGTTTTGAGGAGAAGAACTGCTTCCGTTTCACTGGTAATGGTGCCACCCCACCAGTAGTGGGAGGCAGCTGCACCGATGATGGTCGAGCATGCAATCAACCGCTCCTCGAGGAGCTGACGCGCGAGCGTCTCTGCGTGTTCTTCCGTGCTGATTGTTGTCAGCACCAGGGCTACCGAGGCCTTGACCTCCATAACTTTGTGCTGTGGCTGTTCGACTACGCCAAAATTACACGATGCTCGATGTGACATTGTTTTTCGTCGAGTTGTACATCCTCGCCTATACTGCTGTCCACCAGTGGCAACGTCACGGTCGCATTCGAGAGGCAGTGCTGGCTGTGGGACTATCGGCATTTGCATTTGTGATTGTGTGGGCAATTGCCAGCCCACTGGTGCGTCTGGCAGCTCCATCAATTCCACAAGGCATCGCCGTTGGTCCTGACTCGTTGGGAGTAGTCGTGACGGTCGCTATTCACCTTGCCTTTGTCCGAGCGTACTTCTTTGCCGGCCGCCGTTTTCTTTCCTCACGGGAGACAATGCAATGAAAGGACTTCTCGCTGTTGTGCTCGCGATCGTACTTGCGTATGCAGCTGTGAGCGTGTTGCTCTGGGTTCTCTGGAACATCTGGTGGT
>RFIK01000072.1 GCA_003695605.1 Chlorobiota bacterium | reverse complement strand
CGACCAGCGCGCGACGAGAAAGTGCTCTGCGATTGGAATGCATTGGCTATCGTCGCACTTGCACGGGCAGGGAGGTTGCTACGGAAGCCGACACTCATCGAGCAGGCACACCGCGCGTGGAGTTACATCGCGCGTGTGCACCTTCGCGCAGATGGAACGATTGCCCACTGCTCCTATAGCGGTGAGCCTACCGTGGATGGATTCCTGGACGATTACGCATTCGCTGCATGGGCGGCGATTGAGCTATATCACGCAACAGGGGTGCCTGATTTCCTCGCGCATGTCCAACGTCTCCTTCGCTCGATTACGGAGCGCTTTATCGAAGACGATGGCATTGTTCGCACCGCAGCATCGGCAGATGTCCTGCCGTTGACGGAGCCTTCCGATGGTTCGACCGTCTCTGGGGTTGGAATTGCCGCGCTCGTAGCCGCAGTGCATGGTCTGGTTGCAGCTGAGGAGACGTCTGCGACGCTTGCTCAACGTATCCTCGAACGCTACGGTGGCAGTGTCCAGGAAAATCCAGCGTGGCATGCAACGCTGCTTAGCGCATGGCTCCATGCGTCTCAAGGCAGTTTGCTCGAGATCGAATGCCCTCCCGAGCAGCGAGAAAAACTCGAGCAGGTCCTTGCGATGCATTACGATCCGCTCCGTATTGATCGTGTGGTGAATTCTGCTGCGGCTGCGTTCCGTGCGCAGCGATGCACACCTGCTGCGTGCATTCCGCTCAACTCATGGGACGAGTTCTGCCGCAATGTTCTGTTGAGCAGCCAATCAACACTGGAGGCACCTGGCGAACAATGATTCTTCTCGATGGGAAACGCATCGCCGCCGAGATCTACCAAGAGCTTGCCGTGGAGGTTGCTCAGCTCAAGAGCAGTGGAATCGAACCACACATTGCACTTCTCCTTGTCGGTGACAATCCGGCTTCACTTTCCTACGTGCGATCGAAAAGCCGTGCGTGCGAGAAGGTGGGTATTCGTTCGACCGTCGTGCATCTTCCTGCAACCACATCGGAGCAGGAGATCCTCTCACGCATCGAGCAGTGGAACGCCGATCCCGCGATCCACGGCATCCTCGTACAATTGCCGTTACCCGCGCATGTGCGGACAGATACGATACTGCAGGCGATTTCTCCGCAGAAAGACGTTGATGGTTTTCACCCGGTCAACGTCGGGCGGCTTGTTGTAGGCCTTCCCACACTACTTCCGTGCACACCTGCAGGAATTGTTGAGCTGCTTCGGCGATACCAGATCAGTGTGGCAGGAAAGCACGTCGTTATTGTCGGACGCAGTACGATTGTTGGCAAGCCGCTGGCGAATTTGCTTGTCCAGAAAGCACCGTGGGCAGATGCAATCGTGACTGTTTGCCATAGCGGTGCACGTGACCTTCGGCGGTACACGCTCGAGGCGGATGTGCTCGTTGTCGCTATTGGTCGAGCCCAGATGATTCGTGGTGGAGATATTCGCCAGGGAGCCGTTGTCGTTGATGTCGGTATCAATCGTCTCGACGATGCCACGGCGGCGAACGGCTACCGCATCGTTGGTGATGTGGATTTTGCCTCAGTTGCTGACAAAGCATCCGCGCTGACTCCCGTACCGGGTGGGGTCGGGCCGATGACGATCGCGATGTTGCTTCGGAACACCATCACTATTGCAGCAGGCACAGCATGGGAAAAGCCCCTCTTCCAGTGATTGTACACGAGGACGAGGCAATCGTCGCAGTGATCAAACCGCCGTCGTTCCACACGTTGCCGGATCGCTTTCGGCGTGACATCCCGAACCTCCGGGATTGGCTTCGCCAGCGGTATGGAGAAATTTTCGTTGTGCATCGGCTCGACCATGATACCAGCGGCGCGATGGTCTTTGCGCGCTCGGCAGATGCACATCGTCACCTGTCACTCCAATTTGAGCGACACACTGTGCGGAAACTCTACCATGCAGTCGTTGCGGGAGTCGTCGAGCAGGATGCATTCGACATTGACATTCCGTTGCTTGCCGATCCAGCAAAGCCTGGGAAGGTCATCCCATCAGCACGCGGCAAGGATTCGCTTACCCGTGTTCGCGTAACGGAACGCTTCATGGGAGCAACGCTCCTTGAGTGCGAGCCGGTAACAGGCCGTCAGCACCAAGTTCGCGTACACCTTGCAGCCATTGGGCATCCGTTGCTGGTTGATCCACTCTACGGCATCGGCGATGGCGTGTACCTTTCCGCCATGAAAGCGTACTACAAAAAATCTCGCGGGGAAGAAGAACGCCCACTCATTGCCCGCGCAACGCTCCACGCCATCGAGCTTTCGTTTTTTCATCCAACCACGAATGCTGAGTTCACCATTACTGCAGAGTATCCCAAAGACTTTCGGGCGTTGCTCCAGGTGCTCCGTAAGTATGCCTCTGCTGCAGATGAACGCAAGCCGCTTGATTGGACATTTGCTAACTTGTACTCTGCAAACGATAGAAAGGAACGTTCATGAATGTTATCGTTTTCGGTCCTCCAGGTGCAGGGAAAGGAACCCAAGCAGCGCTGCTACGGGAGCGGCTTGGGATGGCGCATTTTTCTACCGGTGAAGAGTTTCGCCGCCACATCACCGATGGTACCGCACTCGGACAGCAGATCCGCGCAATCGTTGAATCGGGGGATTTAGTGCCTGATGCAATCGTACTCGATGTTGTTCGTGATGCATTGCAGAGTGATCGCTTTCGCAACGGCTGCATCTTCGACGGTTTCCCTCGGACGCTCGAGCAAGCCTACGCACTCGATCAACTGCTGGCGGACTTCGGGCAGTCGGTGGATGCAGTGCTTACAATTGATGTCCCCGATGACGAGCTTGTTCGGCGTATGCTCGCGCGTGGCCGGAGCGACGATACCGAATCTGTAATCCGTGAGCGGCTCCGGATCTATCGCGAACGGACCGAACCGGTGCTCGCGTACTACGAGCAGCGCGGTAAGCTCTACCGTATTCGGGGCGATGCACCAATCGAACAGGTGCACCAAGAAATTCGCACTGTGCTTGACTCACTTGCAGGAGAAAGATAGTTGTGTTCAACATTTCACTGGTAACGATGATGAACCGTGTTTTACGATGCCTCCACGTCGTTGGAGTAGTGAGTGCACTTATTGCTCCACTGTCAGCGCAGTACGATGCACGGACGATCCCGCTCTACCTGCGTCCGACTAGCGAGTTGGCGGGAGTCGGCTTCCGCAAGCCGACGTTCTGGATGAAAGCACCGAGCTATCCGCCAGGAACGGAAAAACACGTATCCCGCTTCCAGAATGGCTTGGTATCTCCCGATGGTTTCCCGATAGCCAATGCTTCTGGTGGTGCACCGTACGACCAAACGGAAACGTGGATCGCCGTCAATCCTCGCGACCCAAAGAACATCGTCGCGAACTCGAACGACATCGAATACAACGGTGTGCGGGGGTATCGAATGACAGCGTTTGTCACCAAAGATGGCGGACAAACGTGGACACGAACGCTCCTGCCGAGCAATGCCAATATCGGCACACCAACTAACGGTGGGCAGACAAACTTCGATCCGGCACTTGCATACGATGCCCAGGGCAATCTCTACTACGGCTACGGCTGGGCGCGGCTCAAGCAAGATAACACCAATGGGGACAACTATGTCATCGTGTGCAAGTCCACTGATGGCGGGATGACCTGGACGATGCTCCCCTACGTGTGGTACTACGAAGGGCAAACGAACCCTCCGTTCAATGATAAATGGCTCATGGCTGCCGATGATGATCCTGCGTCACCCCATGCGAACAAAGTGTACGTCGCCTGGACACATTTCAGCCGGAATGAGCCGAACTACATCGCCTTCTCCCGTTCGATCGATGGGGGGCAAAGCTGGGATCAGCCACCGCTCCAACTCGCGTTCGGCAGCATTCAGTCACCGATGCCGTGTGTTGGACCGAACGGCATCCTCTACGTTGCGTATCGCTCGGGTGCAAGCGGCGCTCGAACCGATGCGATCGTGCGTGTCAGCACGGACGGTGGGTATAGTTTCCGCCCAGCAAAAACAGCGCAGTCAGTACTCTCTCTTGGAACGTATAACTCCTCCAATGGGCGCTACGAGCTAGCGCAGAAGCAAAACATGCGAATCAGTTCTTATCCTGCCATTGCGGTTGACCGCTCGAATGGGCCGCGCCGCGGTTGGGTTTATCTGGTGCAAGCAGGTCGGCACATGACGACGCAACTCCCTGGTGTGTACCTTGTCCGCTCGACCGATCAAGGAGAAACGTGGTCGTCACCGATTCGGGTGGACGATAACACGCGCAACAATGACGTGTTCATGCCAGCGATTGCAGTTGATCCACTGACAGGTGCGATCGGCGTTCTGTACTACAGCTCACAGAATTCGCCCGATAACACCGGTGCTGATGCATACCTTGCTATTTCGCGTGACGGTGGTTCAACTTGGCGGCGCTTTCGGTTGACACCGCAGACGTGGTACTTCCGATCGCCGAACACTGTCTCCCCCCAAGGAGGAAGTGGTGGAAACTATTGGGGCGACTACACGAGCATTGCTGCCAGGGGCGGAAAATTCTACCCCTGCTTCTGGATGCCGGATTCACCCAACGGTGCAATGTCAACCAATGATACCTACGTTGTGATCGTAACGCTTGGTCCACGTCCAATTGAGAATCTCCGCATTGCCAACACGTATCAGAATCCAACGCAAGCAGTGCTGTCATGGTCAAATCCAACATCCACGATGCTCGGTGAGCCGATCGGCGACTATGTGCTGATCGTTCGCCGCGATGGTCAGCAGATTGCAGAGTTGCCCGCCGGAACCACCACGTACACTGACCAAGGACTCAACGATGGACAGCAATATACCTACGAAATCATCGTGCGAACGAGCGATGGATTGGAAAGCACACCAGTTGCTGCCAGTGTCTTTACCGGCGGTGCACTCGAGCCGATGCCTCCAACCGAACTCGTTGCCAAGCCACACTTAGATGGAATCCTGCTTGAGTGGACAAACCCAAGCATGCACGTGGATAGCTCGTACTTCCACGACTTTGACCGCGTTGTTATCTATAGCAACGGCCAAGCTGCCGATAGCGTCAGTGTACCAACTGTTCAGGCTGGGGAGAAAAGCTCCTATCTCCTCCGGCTTCCGATCAAGCAGTTCTACTGGATTTCGCTTCGTGCTGTCGGCAAGCGCGGTCCGACAGTGACCTACAGCGCAGGGACCCAGCAGGTTCTTGCATATAGCGGTCCACCCCTGGATGACATTCAGCTTCGGTTCGATCGTGATGCTGCCGATACTGTTGCCTTCTATGGTTACAACGCGCGCAGTTCCGATGGAGTGATTGTACCATCAAACCCACAATGGAGTCGTACAAGCAGCCGTGCACTCTCGGCGCCGAACTCCCTGACCGATTCGCCCAGTGGCAACTACATCCCCGGAACGACGAACACAGTCGTCCTAGCGCCATTTGTAGTTCCCAGCAATAAAACGACGTTCTCCTTTGCCCACATCGCACTAATTCGTGCAGCATCATCCCATTACGGGAGCGTGCAGTACAGTACGGACTTCGGTCGTACCTGGCGCTGGTGGGCAACGTACAATCGCTCATCTGTCCCAGAGTGGGGCAACAACGCGACAATCCAAACAGCACCCTGGCATTGGGCGCACCATTCACTTGCGCAGCATGTCGGCGATACTGTCTATGTGAAGTTCGTCCTCGTTGCCGGCGCTATTGGCGTTGATGATGGCTGGTATCTCGACAATATTGGCTTGACCGATAGCGTAGCGAGTGTGGGCGATCAAGTCATTGTCGCCCAGCCGAGTGTTGAGATCGCGCCCAACCCCGCAAGTGATGAGGTCACGGTGCGTCTTTCGACGCCGAACCCAGAACGACTCGAGCTCACGGTCGTGGATATGTTCGGTCGTCCCGTTGAAGGAGTGCGTGAAGTGTTCACCAATTCCGTAGTGTCGCTGCGCTACGACGTAGGATCGCTTCCTCCGGGTGTGTACTTTGTTCGCTGTGTCGGTAGTGGTGGAGTAACGGCCGAGAAGTTCACCGTCGCTCGCTAAAGGCGATGGAACAGAGCCAGCAACACTCTCCGAAGCCGGTTCTCTGGAAAATTGTGCTCGGGGCGGTTGTGCTTGCGGGCGTAATCATCTGGATTGCGTCGGTTCTCGATCTTGCGCATGTCTGGCAAACACTCGAGCAGGTCAACTATCCGCTTGCGCTTGCCAGTGTCGTTCCGGTGATTGCATCGCATTGGATGCGTGCTCTTCGCTGGCGGACAATGCTCCGAGCAGTGCCGGACATGCCAGCTGTACGGATGCGGGATCTATTTTCAGCGGTGATGGTCGGGTACACAGCAAACAACATCATCCCCCGAAGTGGTGAAGTGCTGCGTCCATACGTCCTGGCGCGGAGAGTAGGCGTCTCGAGCGCACTCGTTCTTGCGTCAGTCATTGCTGAGCGTATGGTTGACGTCCTGCAGCTTGCTGTTTTTCTTGTGCTCGCGGTGATGTTCCTGCCTGAGCTTACATCCAAAGCATTGCCGCAGTGGATAGTTGGGGAAGGATTGCGGTCGTTGGCATTAGGTGGCCTCATTCTGGTCGTTGCAATCGTCGCACTTGGCATCACCTCGCTCGGTGAGCAAATTGCAGTACGCCTTGTCCGAGTGTTCAAGCCTGCAGTCGCTGCGCGTATCCGGGAAATCTTCGATTCATTCCGCCGCGGCCTACGGATTATGCGACACGGTGGGGACGCTCTCCGTATAGTGGTTGAGTCGCTTGCAATTTGGTTCCTCTACGCCTTGCCGCTGTGGATTGTGCTTTTCGCAGTGCCAATGTCATTGCCACCTGGGATGAGCTGGACGTTCTGGGATGCGTGCATCATCCTGCTTGTCGTTGCTGTTGGAACGACCATTGCACCGACTCCTGGCGCGATCGGCGTTGTCCACGCACTGGTTGCTGAAGCAATCAGCCGTCTCTATCAGGTGCCATTAGAAGAAGCGTTTGTCTTCATCACCATTGCGCATGCGCTCAACTACGTAAGCGTCATGCTCGTTGGTGGTATCTGTGCAGCGCGGGAGGGTATCTCCCTGGCTACCGTCCTCCGTGCTCCGGTACTTTCTGAAACTGCACCGACCGCCATGCCTGAAACAAATGCTTGACACGGTTCCGTTGGTATTTCCCCGTTGAGGTGACGGGCAGCGACTCGGCAAAAAGGACGACTTTGGGGCACTTGTGAAATGGAAGATGCTGACGGCAGTAGTTGAGGATTGCTTCTTCCGATGCTCCTTCGGCAGGAATGACGAGCGCCCCGACTTCTTCGCCATAGAGGTCGTGCTCGAATCCAACTGCGATACCCGCTTTGACTCCCGGTGCACGCGCGAGCACTTCGTCTATCTCCAAGGGTGCAATGTTGACTCCGCCACGAATAATCAGCTCCTTGATGCGACCAGTGATGAAAAAGTACGGCACACCGTTCGGTGAGCGGACGAAGAAACCCTCATCGCCGCTACGGAACCAGCCGTGTGCGAATGCTTCTTCGTTCGCGCTTGGATTTGCGTCGTAGCCTTTCATGACATTCCATCCACGGATGACAATTTCTCCGCGTTCACCCTCGGGGAGCGGATTGCCCTGTGCATCGTGAATTGCCATTTCATTCTGTGGGATCGGCGCGCCGATGGATGGAAAACCGAAGTCCAGCATCCAGTGGCGATGCTCCTCGGGGCTTAGTTCGAGTTCAAGGAAGCATGAATAGCACGTCGTCTCGGAAAGTCCGTAGCCGTGGATGATCGGGATGCGGTAACGTTCTTCGAAGCGAGCCGCTAATTCGCACGTGAGAGGACCAGCCCCGCAGATGATGTG
>RFIK01000071.1 GCA_003695605.1 Chlorobiota bacterium | reverse complement strand
GCATCGTGCCAAACTTCCAGGATGGTGCGTGGGGAAATGTTGTTGAGCAATGTGTATAGCTCACGCACAATCTCGTGGTCGTTTGGTTCGATGCTATGGTGAGTGTCGTCCCAGAGCGGCGTTGTCGCGGTCTCAAGCACGTTGAAGACGAGAATCGAGTGATGGGCCGTCAGTGCACGTCCGGCTTCGGTGATCACGTGCGGATGTGGGAGGCTGTGGCGATCAGCAGCATCGAGGAGTGTTGCAATCGCATCGTTGGCGTACTCCTGGATCGAGTAGTTGATGCTACTGGCAATCGTTGTCCGCGAACCGTCGTAATCGACGCCCAACCCACCTCCGATATCCACATACTCGATCGCACACCCCAAGCGATGGAGTTGAACGTAGAACTGAGCAACTTCTCGCAGACCAGCTTTGATTTTTCGAATGTTCGTGATCTGAGAACCAAGGTGGAAATGGATGAGCTTGAGCCAGTCGAGAATTCCCTCGCTTCGCGCCAGCTCCACTGCCTCAAGAAGTTCACTTGCATTGAGTCCGAACTTACTCTGATCGCCGCCCGATTCCTCCCACTTACCACTTCCGCTTGCTGCAAGCCGAATGCGAATGCCGATGTTTGGCACAACATTCAACCGCCGAGCAATCTGCAGGATAAGCCTGAGTTCGTTGAGCTTTTCGACAACCAGAAAAATTTTCTTCCCCATCTTGTGTGCCAGAAGCGCAAGCTCGATGAAGTCTTCGTCCTTGTAGCCGTTGCAAATAATGAGCGCCTCCGGGTTGTCCATGATGGGAAGCACAGCATGCAGTTCTGGCTTGGAGCCTGCCTCTAAACCGATGTTGAATTTCTTACCGTAGCGAACGATCTCTTCGACGACGGGACGCTGCTGGTTGACCTTGATAGGATAAACGTTGTAGTACTTTCCCCGATAGCCGTACTCATTTCGAGCCCGCTCGAAGCAGCCACTAATTTTCTCGATTCGATGGTCGAGGATGTTGGGAAAACGCAGCAGCACCGGCGGATTGATATCCTTGAGTGCAAGCTCATCCATCAGCTCGCGGATGTCAATGGCAGGACCGTTATCCTTGCGCGGTTTGACGACGACGTTGCCTTTCTCGTTGATGCCGAAGTACCCAATGCCCCAGCCTGCTATGTTGTATAGTTCGGCTGAGTCCTCCACCCGCCAAGTTCTCAACGCAGCGACCTCCATCGTTCGTTAGCGGACTACAACAAATGGATACATGCGTGCAGTGCCACTGCATTCAACGAAGATTCCATACATTCCCGGTGCAAGATGCGCACACTCGATCGGAATGACACGGATTTGCGCACCGATAGATTCGTCGGCAAGTCGGGAGACCGTTCGTCCAAACGCATCGTAAAGCGTAACTCGAAGATTCGACGGTTTTGTGCGCACTATCTCGACGAACGCACGATCCGATGCGGGGTTGGGGCCGACTCGCACCTCCTTGGCACCACCTTCCGTGGGTTCAACGCTTGTTACCACATCCTCCAACCGAATGCGAACGGTAACCGGTAAATGATCACTCACTGTTGTCGTGTAGCTCGAGAGAAAAGCATTGGGCGTCTCAAGGTACGTCCGGTGTACCGCACCGAAGAGTTCATCGGAAACGATAATCTGGTCGAGCATCCGCGCGTTGACCGACGAACCAATGTAGGACCGCAGTCCCAGCAAACTCAGCGGACGTGTCAGCACGCGCCAGTGGGCAGAATCATCAACGAACACTTGATACGGTGTTGAATTCGGCGTCACGACTGAATTGACAACATCATCGTTGAAATCACCGAGGATGATCACCGGAACGCTTGCGTAAAACGTATTGAGGTAGTCGTGGAACGTTTCTGCGTCCGTCTTTCGGCGTTGCCAATCTTGCTGTGCGGTCGTCGAGTCGCCTGTTGCTTTTGCATGGATGTTGAAGAGTACAATCTGTTTCTCCGCGCCCCGAACCTTGCAGTGAGCGGTCATGCGGAACGGGAAGCGTCCACTGGCCCAGGCTTGCGAACCACCGTTGACAGCAAGTCCCGTCTCAATAACATTGACTACATCCTGCGATACAAGGTAAGCCATCTTCTGTTGCTGATCAATTGGGGCAAGGTAGCCTGCATAGCGTCCCTGCACCACAGCTGCAAGGCTATCGAGCACCGATTGCGTCACGACCTCTTGGAAGGCATAAATGTCTGAACGCATCGAGTCCAACGCTATCCGGACGCTATTGAACTGCCGCTGCTTGTTTGCTACACCAAGCGTGGTATCCGTTGAACCGAACCAAAGGAGATTCCACGTCGTTACATCGAGCGTAGCGCTCTTGGGCAAAGTATCGCGCTCGATCGTTAGCCCAACATCTGCCGCTACACGCGGTAAGAGCTGATAGGTACCGCGGAACTGAGAGATGACGCCTACAATGTCAATCCGTCCTGTAGGGATAGGCAAGCTATTCCGTGCAATTTCGGTGTTCGCATCAATGCGTACCTGAAGCTGATCACCTGCCGCACTCCGGACGGTATAGTTGCGGTCACCCTGGAAGATTCCTGTTTCAACAAATTCAACATTGCGGACGCGGACAAGCACGCCCTCGAGTGCTTCACCGATGGATGGAATCGAAGCTGTGCGAGGTGTTGGTTCGACTCGTGCAACTGGGATGACCTGAAATGCCACCGAGCCGGTAATTTCACTAAGACCAGTGCCGGATTGCCCAGTTGTCTGACCAAATTCGGTCAACGTACCAGAGAGTATCTCCACTGAATCGCCTACCTGGACGCCCATCCGAAATGCAGAATTGAATACGGCAATTCCACCATTGGCATCCTGGATGTAGCTGGTGTTCCGGAATTGATCAGCCACCGTAACGCGACCTGCAATCCGTTCACCAGCACGGAGTGAATCACCAAACGCGCGTTGCTTGAACTGCGCAATTGGGATGTAGGTCTGAGCACCTGCTGCAATCGCAGCGATCAGGAAGAATACAAGCCTACTCATGCGACAAAAGCCTTGTGGTACATCAGTGAACTTTTCGAAGGAACCAGCGCTGCATCACCTCCGTGCCGCTCCGAACGTCGTGCACAAAAAGGTAGTAACACTCGCCAGCATCCAAAACTACGGTAGAGTCGCTTCCAATTGTCACGTTCCGATCTGCATCGAGGACAGAAAGCCGAACAGTTCCAGCCTCGAGACTTGTAAAGGGTAATACCGTCTGTGCGTCAACGACAGGCAAACCGAGTGGAGAACCATTCGCGTTCACCGTGACGAAGGTCTCCTCTGAGACGTTGATGATTTTGACGGCCGCTCTCCCTGCGAACGGACTTTGTGCTGTATCTACAATCGGGCGGAAAAAGTCCGTAATCGTTCTGCCACGAACGATAACCGTGTAGGATTGGCCATCAGCCATAACGTACCGCTGCGAGGCAATGCGCTGTGCAGTATCGCTTGCACTCCGTACATCGAGGAGTACGTATGTGCCAGAGGGTACTGTAATCGCACTACTTGTCATACCCGGCAGAAGCAACTCAATACGCCGAACGCTATCGGCATACAGCGTCACAGCATTTGTTTTCGTCTGTGCATTGAACAGTCGAATGTAGGCTGTCCCGCCCGTGAACGTTACCACACCGTCTTGGCAGCCTTCGGTAAGGGCGGCTGCACAAAGCAGGATGTTCAGAACGAAACGCGAAGACCAAGCTGCATGCGCCATCGGGAAAAGAACGAATCAGTTTCGTAAATGCCTGGCTTGCCGTTGGACGTCGTCGGTGACGAATAGGAGATTCGCAAGCGACCTTGCGGATCGAATGGCGTGCCCGTCGTTGGGTCAGTCACAAGGGTGATGAGGCGATAGCTCTGCAAGTTCACGTACTGCTGAAGTCCCCACCTGCTGTTGAGCAGGTTGAGGAGGTTTTGGACATCGAGCGTCAGTTCCAAACGGGTTGCGCCCAACGATGGCAACTCTTGCACTAACCGAAGGTCGAGCTGATGAATCCACGGCTCGCGCATTGAATTGCGTGGCAGCACTTGTCCTCGGTAGCGACGCAGCACATCATTGGCTTCGATGAAATCCATCAGCTGCTTCCAAATTTGATCAGCGGTGCGAAGGTCCAATCCCCCTGGCGGAACAACGACGACACGGCTGCCCAGATCCTCTGCTCGTGGGACGTAAATAAGATCGTTGTACGTGAGACCATCGCCGTTGTAGTCGCCAATGTACGTAAAGCTATAGGGTCGCCCAGAATTGCCCGTGTAGAAGATGCCGAGCGTGGTCGTGAGTGACTCTACGAGGCGGACGCGGTAGAAGAGACTCGCCGTGATCCGGTGCGGTACATCGAAGTTCGAGCGTCCGAGCCTGGCTCGATTCGGATCGGTCGCATCGGTGTTCTGCCAGTTCGATAGCGCTGTCGAGGCCGTCGCATCGGCAAGGTCATACGTTGACGAATACACGTAGGATATCGTCCCGCTCAACCCCCGCACGATTGGATTGTTCTCTTGCAGCGTCAGCGAGAGCATGCCGCTGTACTGGTATCCTTCGTTGCGACTAGTGAGTAGGATGACCTGCGTGAATTCTGGTGCAGCGTTTGAATCCGTGCGTCCCGAGGGCGACCGGGCATACATCGGGCGGCCATCGAGTGGCGAAAGCGGCATCGCCCGTGACCGGCGGAGGTTGATATTGCGAAATTCAACTGTGTTGAGCATGTGTCCGTACATGAGCTCGGACGTCAGACGAAGCCACCGCTCCAGCTGCACATCAATGCCGAGAGTCGAACGCCATACTTGTGGGAAGCGGAAGTTCGGATCAGTGACGTTGATCTGCGTTGTGGCGATCGGTTGGCCTGGGAACGAAGGATCCCCAGGTTTTGGTGGATTGTAGGGATCGAGCGTTACGCGGAGCGGCACCAGGGGTGAATCGAGCCGCATCAGGAGCGGTGCGTTCGCGTCGTTATCGCGCCCGATGCTGACTCGAAGGAGATCAACTCCTGTGTTGCTATACTGATTTGAGAGCCATACTGCTGGCACTCGTCCGCTGAAGATCCCTGTTCCGCCGCGGAGCTGGACTCTCCGATCACCAGTTACATCGTAGTTGAAACCAAGTCGCGGCGCCCACAGTGGTCGTGCATCTGGAAGACGACTTGTGCGCAAGCCCAGCGGGATTTCCTGGTAGTACTTTTTGAGCGAATCTGGCAATGCTGCATACGCCCGCGCTAAAGAATCGAACCGTGCAGCAAAGAGTGGATTTTCATATGGGCGATCGAAATACACCGGCACATCCGCGCGAACGCCGAGTGTAAGGCGCAAGCGTGGGAAGACTGTCCATTCGTCCATGATATAGATGCCGCTTTGCATCATCCCCCAGCGCGCGCGTGGTGCTGGATTTCCTCCGGTGACATTCAGATTTGCATAGCTGAGTTGGTAGAAGCTCGGTGTCCGATCGCGCAATGCTTGCACATCTCGGAAGGTGTAAGTGCCAAAGTAATCCGGAATGAAGAGGTTGTTGAAGCGGTAGAGCTCGTTGTGGGTGCCGATGGTGATGGTGTGCTCGCCAAGGAAAATGGAAAAGTCGTTCGTGAGAGCAAGCTGAGACTGATCGAGCGCATTTGCCTGTGAATTCCGCTCCGGACCAAGCAGAACCTGATCAGCGCCGAGCATAACTTTCACCTGCGGGAAGGGTGCTGTTCGAAGAACTCGTTCATCGTTGGTCTGTGTCCATGCGATGCGAAACTCGTTTGCCATATTCTCGCCCCAGATCGAATTCCACTGCAGCACCGAAGAGTTGTTGATGCTGCGGAACTCATTCCACTGACTCGAGAGCGAAAATATTTGCCGCGTGCGGAGAACGTTGCGATCCTGAAATGCGTTGGTGTAGTTGTGGCGAAACTGCAGCTTGTGCCGATCGGAGATGTTCCAATCGAAGCGAGCGATGATGTTGAACGTGTTGTTTCGCGAGATGAACAAATCTGCCGTTCCAGGGTCGTAGCCGTAAACGTCACGGACTGTGCTGATGATTTCATCGAGCTCAGCTTTGCTGTGCGGAAAGTTATTGAGTGCATTCGGATTGTTGAGCGCTATTTCAAGCGGACGTTGCCGTAGACGCGTCTCAGTTGTTACATGGAAGAACAACCGATCGTGGACGATTGGGCCCCCAAGGCGTGCTCCAAACTGTGCGTCGCTAAACTGCGCATACGGCTGGCGGAGTGCATCGGGGCTGGGACCGACGAGCGCTTGATTGCGCCCGTAGAAGAACGCTGAACCTCTGAAGGTATTCGTCCCGCTCCGGGTAACTGCATTGATAAGCCCGCCAGTAAAGCCGCTCTGGCGGATGTCATACGGTGAGATGTTCACCTGCAGCTCCTCGATAGCATCAAGGGAGAGAAGATTCGCGTTGGCTTGGCTCCCCGCTGTTCCCGCTTGGCCAAGGCCGAAGATGTCGTTTGCCACTGCGCCGTCAATTTGGATGTTGTTGTAGCGCGAATTCGTCCCGAGGATGCTGATGCCTTGCAGGCCGTCATCAGCACCAAAGGCGGTCGTCTGCGTTGCGTACGGATTGACCCGCGCAATGTCCGATAGCGAGCGGTTGATCGCTGGAAGCGATGCAATTTCCTCGGCTGAGACGGCGCTGCCACTGCCTGTTTTGGCAGGTGAGAACGTTCGGTCACGTTCACCAGTAACGACGACCTCTTTCGCAAACGCCTCAGCAGAGAGCAATTCGATAGCGACGAATGCTTCCTGCCCTAACTCAACGTAAATGTTCTCGACGGTGTCGGGACGGTACCCAACGTACGAGACACGCAATCGGTACGGACCACCTACGCGAACACCACGGAGAGAGAAGCGCCCGTTTCTCTGGGTCTTTGCTCCATAGCGCGAACCAGTCGGAAGATGTTCCGCAACAACTGTCGCACCAAAGAGTGCTTCCCCACTTTTCCGATCCCGTACACTACCGCTGATAGAACCTGTGGTAACTCCTTGCGCCATTGCAAGTGCTGCAGCGGTAATCAGCATTGCAAGGAGAACGCTACCATACCGCACAATGCTCAAGTCTGCAACGGAAAGTTGTAGCACCATGCAAAGTTAGGTTCTGCACACGGACTTCGACGTTCATGATTTCGTGATATCGTTCCAACGCGGCTTTCCATTGCTGATTCATAACTTGCATCCCGCAATTGCCTGCAGCGAAACGGTTCCTGCCCGCTCACCATGCAGGAATACACACCGTGCGCAGCAACGACATTGCACATCCACTGAACCGTTCAACCGCTACGCATGGCCTCTCACACGAAACGGAAAACCAAATACATTTTCGTCGTCGGCGGTGTCCTCAGTTCCGTCGGCAAAGGTATTGCCTGTGCCTCCTTGGGATTGCTCCTCAAGTCGCGTGGCTATCGGGTAACGATTCTCAAGTTCGACCCCTACATCAACGTTGACCCCGGAACGATGAACCCGCTTCAACATGGTGAGGTGTACGTCACCGACGATGGCGCAGAAACAGACTTGGACTTAGGACACTACGAGCGCTTTCTCGACATTTCGATGACTCGCTTCAACAACGCGACAACGGGGCAAATCTACTACGAGGTGATCCAGCGGGAGCGTCGCGGATACTACTTGGGCAAGACCGTCCAGGTGATTCCGCACATCACCGATGAAATCAAGCGGCGGATGACATATTTCGATGGCGAGTACGATATCGTCATCATCGAGATAGGCGGCACCGTCGGCGACATCGAATCGCAACCCTACCTCGAGGCAGCGCGCCAGCTCACATTAGAGCGCGGGAGAAGTGCATGCATTACGATTCTGCTTGCATACGTTCCCTTCATCCGATCGGCGGGAGAATTGAAGACCAAACCTACACAACATGCCGCCAAAGAACTCATGGAGTTCGGAATTATTCCAGAAATCATCCTCTGCCGCACCGAGCATCGCATTCCGAAGGAAGTACGAACCAAGATTGCGCTCTTCTGCAACGTCGCTGAGGATGCTGTCATTGAGCTGCCAGATGTCGAGACGATCTACGAAGTGCCGATTATCATGGCGCGGCGCAATCTCGATACAATCGTACTCCGCAAACTCCGGCTCAAGACCGGGGAACTCGAGTTGGATACATGGTCTCGCTTCGTTGCGCGCATCAAAAACCCACGGACAACAGTCGAAATCGCGCTTGTGGGCAAGTACGTCAGCTACCACGATTCGTACAAGAGCATCATCGAAGCGTTCGTCCACGCTGGTGCCATCAATAACTGCAAGGTCGAACTGCGGTGGATCAACTCTGAGGACATCACCAACGAGAATGTCGAAGAACTGCTCGGAGGCGTACGCGGTGTCCTTGTTGCCCCAGGCTTTGGTGCGCGCGGCATCGAAGGAAAGATCACCGCAATCGAATACGTCCGCACCCGCAACATTCCGTTTTTCGGGATTTGCCTTGGGATGCAGTGTGCGGTGATCGAGTTTGCGCGAAATGTCTGTGGCATCGCCGACGCCAACTCTGCTGAATTCAAGCGCACGCGCCATCCCGTCATTCACCTGATGCCCGATCAAGAGCGGGTCGAGCATAAAGGCGGCACAATGCGATTAGGAGCCTACCCGTGCGCACTGCTTGCCGGCACAAAAGCACACCGTGCCTATAACCAAGAGCTTATCTTCGAGCGCCATCGCCATCGCTACGAACTCAATAACGCCTATCGCGCTCTGCTCGAAGAACACGGCATGGTAATGAGCGGTGTATCCCCTGATCATCGCCTGGTTGAAATCATCGAGCTCAAATCGCATCCATGGTTCGTCGGTGTTCAATTTCATCCAGAGCTCAAATCCCGTGCGGTCAGCGGACATCCTCTTTTTGTGCATTTTGTTCGAGCAGCGTTGCGATTGAAATTGAACGATGAAGGCACCGATGATGTACAAAACCCTGTTGAATAGCACGTTACTGGCAAGCATCGCTCTCGTTTACGCAGCACGCTCATTCCCGAGTGCGCCCACTGCCGACAGCGCCCGCTACGTGCACTTTTTCACGATGCCACTCGATACGACACGTGCAGTACCAGCACCGGCAATCGAGCAACAGGACTCGAGTGGACTTATCATCATCGAGATTGCGTACGGGAAAGGCGAACTCTCCGATCCACGCCGCAGACATTACGTCCGATTCATCGGGTACCATGCTGCGACGATGGAGGAGTTCTCGACCGAATTTGCAGGCAAAAAGGTGTACGCATTCATCCCGGACTCAACGTCTGTCTTCCCTGGCTTCAAGTACGCACTCCGTGGTATGCGCGTCGGCGGACGAAGGCGCGTCATTGTCCCGCCACACCTTGCATATGGCGAGCGCGGCAGACCATCGGTCGGCATTGGACCGAATGAGACGCTCGTTGTTGATCTTGAACTTGTCAAACTCGATCCATGATTACCAACCTCGTCTTGGTCGAACACCCGACGCATCCTGCGACGCTGTATCCATTTTCGATCCTTCATGTACCCTGGGAGCTTCGCTTCGGCGCGATGACGATCATCGAAGCATGGCTCCGTCTGACTGGCGCAACGTTGCTTGATTGCCAGACGCGCTCAGGACACCGTGCCTCGTTCTACGCACGCTTTCCCGAATACCGCGGTCATCAGCTCGGCGTAGGGACAGTGCTCGTTGTCTCCAGCAGGTTACTTCCGACCAAGGAGGTTGTACGGCAGATCACACGTCACGCTTCCAGCAGTTCCCCACAGTGCTACTTTGCTGGTGATGAGCTTGTCGCACTCAGTTGCTCCCTGCACCATTGGGAGCAACTTGCCGCCCATGATTGGCAAGATCTCGAACGCAGCGTCACTTCCAGTTGGCAGAAGCACGAGCTGCGCAACGCGCCACTGCTGACGTACCTGTGGGACCTCTTTGCGTATACGGATACGACAATTGCTGAGCAGTTCGAGTTTTACGCAGACCGCACAATTCACCATGCTGATTACGGAAGCGCCAACGTCGCAGTCCTCAATGCCGAGGCAATAGCTGTTGGTGAGAATTCATCCATCGCTCCACTTGTCGTGCTCGATGCGTCGGCAGGACCAATCATCATTGGCAACAACGTCACGATCATGCCACAGGCGACGATCATCGGGCCATGCGCAATTGGTGATCATTCCGTCATCAAGGTCGGTGCGAAAATTTACCCAAGCACGATCATTGGGCCGTGGTGCAAAGTTGGTGGCGAAGTCGAGTGCACAATCTTTCAGAGCTTCTCCAACAAACAGCACGATGGATTTCTCGGGCATTCCTTCATCAGCGAGTGGGTCAATCTCGGCGCTGGTGCCAATACCAGCAACCTCAAAAACACCTACCGCCCAATTTCAGTGGAGCTTCCCTCTGGCAGCGTCGCAACAGGGCGAACATTTCTGGGAATGCTCTGCGGTGATCACACAAAAGCTGGAATAGCAACGATGTTTTCGACAGGAACGGTGGTAGGAATCAGTGCGAACATCTTCGGCGCAGGTTATACGCCGACTGTGATTCCCTCCTTCACCTGGGGTGGCATCCACGAGCGCAAGCTCTATGCAATTGATGTTGCACTCGATACAGCTCGCCGTTCAATGGCACGGAGAAATCGCCAACTGCTACCAGAAGAGGAGGCGTTGATTCAGGCTGAATACCAGCGGATCCTCGTCGAGTAGTTCGAAACATCAAGAGCGCCATTCGGGCAGAGCAGACAAGCAGCTGCCAACGCGCTCCTACCTTCCCAGGAGCAAATCAATCCGATCGCTGGCTTCCTCGATGAAAACGTCCGCTCCTGGAAAGCCCACCTCTTTGAACTGCACGACGCCGTCGCGATCGAGATAGAACTTCGTCGGAATGCCAGTCACACCAAACCCGGAAACGACTTCATCCCGCAAGTCCAAGACAACTGGGAATGTGTAGGAGGGATTGCTTGCTAAAAATTTCCTGACATGCTCGGTGCGGTCATCCACCCGTTCCCAGCAATTGACCAGGAGTATCTCCACATCACTTGTGGAGCGGTACTTTTCGTAAAGCTTTTGCATGGAAGGCATCGAAACGCGGCACGGCCCACACCAGGTTGCCCAGAAGTCAAGCACGACTACTTTCCCCTTGAGCTGCCGGAGAGAAATCTGCCGACCATCGAGCGTGGTGAGTACTGCATCGCCCAAGAGAAACGTGCTCCCGTCATTGCGCCGAAACTGCATCTCCAGCAGAGGCTGCGCAAGCATTTCCTGGCGCAAACGGCGCAGCTTCGCAGGGCGTGCCTGCATGCGCAGCGATTCATACTCGGCGCGAATCGCTGCCGTGTCAGCAGACGACTGGAGGAATCGCATCACCGTCGGGCCAATCGCTCTTCCAGTTGCAATAGCGCGGCGAGCGACAGCGAGTGATTCCTCGCGCCGACCTGCTGCCATGAGTGCTTCGCTGAGATGTTCGAGCATGTCGCCACTGGCAAACGGCCCAAGAAGGTGCTCACACTGACGGAATGCCTCGATGGCATCGTCCGTTCGTCCCATCCGGTAGAGGACGTATCCCCACGTATCGTAGCAGATACCACGGAGCTCGCGCAGCTGCCAGCGATATTCACACGGCGCAACGTAGCGTGGCTTAGCGTCGAGATTTTCCGTTTCAAGTGCTCGAACGGCCCACTCGATGTACTGCTGTGCGAGCTTGAGCAGAGAATCTTGCCGTACCATCGTTACCGCAAGCATGTTGAGCAATGCTGGGGGCGGTGAACTCGTCACCCCCGGCGGCACAGGGTACGAATTGACTGTCGCAATCGCAGCATCGCCGTTTCCCTGCTGAAGGTAATAAGCAACCAGGTCAGTGTACATTTTCGCTGCATTCGGCGAGGAAGTGAAACGTTCAGCAAAGCGGCGAATGCGATCGCGGAACTCTTCCGGCGTTCGGGCTGCGGCGCAGTATGCTCGTTCAACTTCTTCGGCAAGGTCACTTGTTGGAAATCGTTCCGCATAGTGACGTTCGAGTTCAGCGGCGTCGCTGTCGCGTCCAAGCAAGCGCAGTGCTCGGCTCCTGCTGCGCACCTGCATCTCGTTTGTCGAATCCCAGGGGAGCTGGAGGAGCCGCTGGAGCGTCTCATCGAGATCGCTCCGACTAATCTCGCCACGATCGAATCGTACCCCTGCATATGCGAACTTCGTCGGCAGGTGATCAGGGTGCGTTTCAATCGAGCGTTGCAGCAATTCCTTGGCACGATCGAGATCTGCCCGCCGTGCAACCGATGGGAGGCCACTTGCACCTTGCCCCAAGTACGAAATCGCTTGACGGAAGTAGGCACCAATTTTCGGGGTGCTCCCATTCCAGACGAGCGCATCCCAATAGCGCCCGCGGTTATCGTCGTACTCCCGCCCGCTGACAATGCGGAACAGCAGGAAGACGGCATCGGATGGCACAGCAGAAAACGTACCGCGGTAGGAGGTTCCTTTTCGCTCCAGTCGAATATCCCACGCCGTGGGATAAAAACGGCTATCGTCGAAAGCATAGATGCAGAGCCAAACTGAATCTGGCTCGCTGAAGTACTCGGCGTCAGCAACGTAGTTGAACTCGATAGGCTTTCCGCTCTGCGGACGAGCGGGTTGTACTTGCAGTTGGCCTGCAATCGCGCCGAGTGTCAGAAGGACTGCAGCAGCAATGGTACGCATCATCGGAGAAATTCCTCAGGATCAGTTGTCGGGGTTTGACGGCTTTGGAGATAGTCGAGCGCTTGGCGTGCTGCATTCTGCTCGGCTTCCTTCTTGCTTCTGCCGCTTCCAATGCCCACGCTTGCGCTCCCGACGTACACAGCAACGGTGAATCGCTTTTCATGGTCGGGGCCGCTTTCCTCGACAACCCGGTAGCGCGGTGCACTGTAGCCACGCGCTTGAACGAACTCGAGCAGTAGGCTTTTGAAATTCGTATCGTGCATGACGCGCTCTTCGAGCATCAACGGTAACAGTCGCTCCTCGATGAAGCTCCGTGCTTTCTCAAAGCCATGGTCGAGATAGACTGCTGCAATCAATGCTTCGACGGCATCAGCAAGGACAGAATCATTGCCCTTTGCAAGAGCGTTAGCTGCGCTATAGCTCATCAAGAGAAACTTGTCGAGATCGAGCTTGCGGGCACAGAGCGCTAACGATCGTTTGTTCACCAGCCACGACCGCATCTTTGTTAGTTCACCCTCGGCAACATCTTCGTGATGGTGAAAAAGGTACTCAGCGATAACCATACCCAAAATCGCATCGCCGAGGAATTCAAGCCGCTCATTCGACTGCACGGTAGGATCGTTCTTGACCTGGAGGTACGAACGGTGGGTCAGCGCTTCTTCGTAGAGCGCTGGGCTGCGGATGTCCACTCCAAGCACGACCTCCAATGCATGGCGTCGTTCCCCAACAACGTGCTCGATCGGACGTCGCGCCTTCCGCCGCAGCGTTTCCATCCGCTGGACGGTAAAGCGCACCAGCCCGTTGTAGAGAGAGCGGACAATCTCAGTTACTGAACTCTCGATTGGTCGGGATGAACGCATCGGTAAACGAACCCTAGTGCTCGAAGCGGCGAAAACAGAGAGTAACGTTATGCCCACCGAAGCCAAAGGAATTGCTAAGCGCTGCGTCAATTGTCCGATACTCTGGTGTGTTAGGGACGTAGTTGAGGTCGCACTCAGGATCTGGCGTCGTGTAGTTGATCGTCGGTGGGCACACCTGATGGTAGAGTGCCAAAATGGTCGCGATTGCTTCGACAGCACCAGCAGCACCGAGCAAATGCCCGGTCATAGACTTTGTCGAGCTGACCGCCATGCGGTAGGCATGTTGACCGAACACAGTTTTGATTGCTTCGGTCTCGTTTTTATCGTTGTACGGAGTTGACGTACCGTGTGCGTTGATGTAGCTGATTTCCTCTGGTGCAAGGCGAGCATCTTCAAGGCATAGGCGCATCGAGCGGACTGCACCTTCGCCGCCTGGTGGCGGTGCGGTGATGTGGTAAGCATCGTCAGTCAAGCCGAAGCCTGCCAGCTCTGCGTAGATCCGAGCGTCTCGGCGCAGGGCATGCTCGAGCGATTCGAGGATAAGTGCCCCACCCCCTTCGCCCATCACAAAGCCATCGCGCTCGGCATCGAACGGTCGGCTGGCTTTCTCCGGTGCATCGTTGCGTGTCGAAAGCGCTTTCATTGCGTTGAATCCGCCAATTCCCATCGGGCAGATGACTGCTTCGCTACCGCCGACGATCATTACATCAGCGCATCCACGCTCGATGAGCATTGCACCATCGGCGATCGCGTGCGCGCTCGTTGCGCAGGCACTTACGGTCCCGTAATTCGGCCCACGGAATTTCCACCGGATTGCAATGTGCCCAGCAGCAATATCCGAGATGAGCATCGGGATGAAAAAGGGCGAGATGCGATCGGGTTTTCCTCCATGTTGGTAGAGAAGCTCCTGCTGGCGGTGGTATGTCCACATCCCACCAATGCCGCTTCCGAAGACAACGCCGACCCGATCGCCATCGAGTTGTCCCTCGCTGATGCCTGCATCTTCGAGTGCCATTGCAACAGATGAAATGGCATACTGTGTGAAAAGGTCCATCCGCTGGACGTCCTTCCGACTCATGTGGAGGAGCGGATCGTACCCCTTGACTTCGCAAGCAAAGCGGGTTTCGTACTCCGTTGCATCGAATTTCGTTATTGGGCCTGCTCCACTTTTACCCTCGAGCATACTCGCCCACATTTCTGTGACGGAATTCCCAATAGGGGTGACAGCCCCCATTCCAGTAACAACAATGCGCTTGCGCATCGGTCAGCGCGTCTTTTGTGAAACAAGCTGCGCCGGTGTGCACAGTGCACGATTGCGCACACCGGCTGCAGTTCCTGGCAGCTGATTAGGATTCAGCGCCGACTTTCGATTCGAGGAAGCTAATCGCATCGCCGACCGTTTGGATTTTCTCGGCATCACTATCCTCGATGGTGATGTTGAATGCACGCTCGAATTCCATGATGAGCTCCACGGTATCGAGCGAATCAGCGCCCAAATCCTTTGTGAAGGACGCTGTCGGCGTTACCTGGCTTTCTTCGACGCCGAGCTTGTTGACGATAATCTCCTTGACCTTTTCAGCAACTGCTGACATACGACGAACCTCGAAAAAGTGAAACATAGAGCATGACGTTCGCTCGAGCTGTTAGGGCAGCATTACCATGCCACCATCAACAGCAATCGTCTGTCCTGTTATGTACGATGCCGCATCGGATAGCAAAAATGCAACGGCAGCAGCAATATCAGCGCCGACACCGGCACGTCCAAGCGGAATGCTGCCGAGGAGCGCCTGTTGTTGCTGTGGTGAAAGTTTACCAGTCATGTCCGTCTCGATGTACCCAGGGGCGATGCAGTTGACCAAGATGTTCCGCGAGGCAAGTTCCCGTGCAACAGACTTTGTAAATGCAATCACACCAGCTTTCGCCGCTGCGTAGTTTGCTTGTCCTGCATTTCCAGTAATTCCAACCACAGAGCTGATGTTGATAATCCGGCCACTCCGTTGTGCAAGCATCGGCCGAAGCACCGCTTTTGTCATTGCGAACACACTCCGGAGATTGGTCGTTAGGACATCATCCCACTCCTGCTCGCTCATCCGGAGCAGGAGCGCATCGCGCGTGATACCTGCATTGTTGACGAGCGCGTCAACTTTTCCGCTTCTGGCAACCACCGTTTCGACAAGTTGCATGCACATCGCACTGTCGCGCACGTCGAGCCGGTGAAACTGAACGTGCCCACCCTGGCCTTGCAGTTCAGCCTGGATTTTTTCAGCACGCTCACTTGAGGCATTGTAGGTCGCATGCACATGTGCACCTTCGCCCGCAAGGTAGCGGACAATCGCTTCACCAATGCCACGGGAACCACCTGTGACGATAACGACTTTCCCTGCCAGACTCATCAATCTGCTACAAGAT
>RFIK01000070.1 GCA_003695605.1 Chlorobiota bacterium | reverse complement strand
GAGTATCCACAGGATTCGCTTGCTCGTGAAGCTGAGCGCCAGATACGGCGCTTACGCAATCAACTTGCTGAGCGTGAGCTTTCGATAGCCGAGCAGTATCGCGTCCTCCGTTCGCCACAATCAGCGCTGATCTACTACGATGCCGTACTCGATGACTATGGAGATACTGACGCGATCGAACGAGCGTTCGTCGGCAAAGTCGAGGTGCTCATTGAAATGGAGCGGTACGACGAAGCGCTTTCGACGTGCGTGCTCTACCGCCAGCTCTTTCCCAATGGTGCGCTTCGCGAGCGTATCGAACAGCTTCGCGAGCGAATTCCTGCTCGAGGTGCACGTGCAGGAGGAAGCCCGTAATGGAGCACATCACAGTTACCCGCTACACGCCTGCTGATCGAGCGCAGTGGGAGGCGTTCCTCCACCAATGCAACAATGCGACGATGTTCCATCGCCAAGCATTTCTCGATTACCACGCCCCGGGGAAGTTCGAGTTCCACCACTTGATGTTTCGTGCTGGCGATCGGCTCGTGGCTGTACTGCCGGGAGGATTTTTCCCCGACCGACCAAACCAATTCTGGTCGCCCGTCGGAGCAAGTTATGGTGGCTTTGTTGCGCCGGATTTGCCGTTTGCGATGTGTTTGGAGATTGTGGATGCATTCCTCGACTACGGGCGCAGGCAAGGTTGGAGCGATGCCTTCATCATTCCACCGCCGATCATCTATGCCCGCGAGCTGAACCAGCACTTCGAGTATGCCATGCTCTATCGCCGCTTCGGATTTGAGCTGCACTACATCTCGCATGCAATCCCATTGGTTCGGCGCGAACGTTTTCTCGACTACTTCGACAAAACCGCCCGCAAGAGTATTCGGAAAATTCTTCGCGAGGGGATCCTTCGTGTCGAGGAAAGCGAGGACTACTCCACCTTCTACGACATCCTGCTCGAGAATAAAGCGCGTCACGGTGCACGTCCGACCCACACACTCGACGATCTAGAACGTTTGCGCACGCTTGTCCCAGAGCACCTCCGACTGCTCATGGTCTATGCGCATGAAATTCCGATTGCTGGCTCGCTTCTTTTTTTGACGAACGAGCGCGTTGTCCTCTGCTTCTACAACATGCTGCGCTACCAGTACGAGCACTACCGTCCGATTTACCTCCTCATGTACGAAATCGTCCGCCGCGGGTATGCAGAAGGCTATCGTTGGGTGGACATTGGAGTATCGCAGGACACCAAATCGCCAGATCCGATGACTCCGTCGCTGAGCTTGATTGCGTTCAAAGAGCGCTTCGACTCCCGCGGCGTCCTTCGAACAACGTTCCACTACCGCTTTGGCAGATGATCAAGGTCGCCGCACTTGTTGTACTGGGAGTAGTACCAGGTGTTGCACAGCAGATTCAGCCGATCACTATCGCCGAGTTGCTTGCAGCACGAAGTGACAGCACGCGGGTGTACGTGCGGAACTTCTGGGCGACTTGGTGCAAGCCTTGCATCGAGGAGCTCCCAATTTTCGATACGCTTGCGCAGCGGATGCCCGAGATTACCGTCGAGTTGGTGAGCCTCGACGCTCCTGCCGATAGTATCCGTGTGCGTGAGTTTTGGCAGCGGCGTGGGTTCGGCGGTGTGAAGGTTTACCACCTTGCAGAGCGCTTACGTACCGGGCAGATTGACGCAATTTCCCCGGCATGGTCCGGTGCAATACCAATGACGATCATCGAGCGAGGCGCTCAGCGTGTCGTCCACGAGGGAGAGCTGACACTGCCGGAAGCGATCGAGCTGATCGACCAGGTTCGCAAGTAGAGCTGGACGGAACCGTGCGCGGAACTTTGCGCGTAGTGCTCGAAGTTCTGCGAGGGTTGAACATGTAGCCTGTCATTGACCGATGGAGCGTCTCTACCGTCGCCAGATTGTCCGCCATCCGCTGGAAGTGGTTTTTGCGTTTTTCGAGCGTCCAGAAAATCTCGAGCGCATCACTCCACCGGAACTTGGCTTTGAAATTCTGACACCGCCGCCAATACCGATGGAGCGTGGCGCACTCATTGATTACCGCGTGCGGCTTGCGGGTATTCCATTTCGCTGGACAACGTACATTGCTCGCTATGAACCACCCTTCATGTTCGTTGATGTGCAACTGCGCGGACCGTATGCATTCTGGCATCACACGCATCGCTTTTCATCCCTCGAGGGGCGTGGAACGCTCATCGAGGATGAAGTGCTCTACCTGTTGCCATTGGGACTGCTGGGGAAAATTTCCCACTGCATTTGGATCAAGCGGCAGCTATCGCGAATTTTTGATCACCGTGCAAAAGTGATCGCGGCACTTTTCGGGAGCTCTGGTCAATAAGTTCAGTTCTGCTCGACCCTGCCGATACTGATGATGGGCAGCATATGGACGGTGCCACGACGTGCAGATACTCCAGCGAAACATTGCGTTCGTATGTTTGTGCATGGAGTGTGCAATGTTCGTTGGATGCCGGAGCTTGGCACGTTTTATGCTGTCCTCATGTGACAAAAGGCTGCACACCATTCCCGGGCACGCTATGCGGACATTTCTTGCCGCACTGTGCGTGCTGCTGCTTTCCCAAGCGCTGCACGCGCAGATCACTGTTGATGCCGGGAAGGATACCCTCCAGTTGTGTCAAGGACAGACAGCACAACTTGGCGGCTCGCCGACAGCACTCGGCGGACGCGCTCCGTACCGGTACCAGTGGGATCCGCCGCTGGGCTTGAGTGATCCGAGTTCACCCAATCCAATCTTGACCGCGCTTCGATCGAATCAGCGGTACATCCTCACTGTCACCGACGCCGACGGTGCAGTTGGGCGTGACACAGTGTTTCTGGTCATGTTCATCCCACCGAGGATTACAGCTGGTGGCGATATCGAGGTTTGCGTGGGGAAGGATGTTGTACTCGGAGGAGCGCCGACCGCGTACGGCGGTGAGCCACCGTATGTGTTCGAGTGGATTGGGCTGCCGCCATCTGCGCAGAATGCCACCTCGTCGAATCCGACATTCCCTGCGGAGCACGTTCAGCAACGAAGTATCGTCCTTCGCGTCACCGATGCGCGGGGATGCGTTGCACTCGATACTGCATCCATCACAGTGACCCAGCCGATTACTCTTGCACTGGCACAGCGATCATTCCAGATCTGCCCGGGTGAGCCAGTGCAGGTCGGGGCAAATCCACTTGCACAGGGTGGCTCACCGCCGTACCGCGTTGTATGGTCACCGCCGACTGGGATTAGCTCGCCGGATATTCCCAACCCGACAGTCTTTCCCAGCTCGACGACGCGCTACTATTGCACCGTCACCGACGCAAAAGGGTGCACGCGGACCGATAGCATTCTTGTGCAGGTCAAGCCAGCGATGAGACTGCAACTGCGCGATACCTCGATTTGTTATGGAAAGGAAATCCAGCTCGGCGATTCGGCAATGGTCAGTGGTGGAGTTCCACCGTACCAATTCGAGTGGGAAGTTTTCGATGAACAAGGTCGGCCAGCAAGCGATACGTTCGATCGGCACGCGGCAGTGCAGCGGCTTGTGCCACCGGCAACGCGGCTCTACCGTCTCCTCGTCCGGGATGCGCAAGGGTGCGTTCAGCGTGCGACGGTGCGTGTAACGGTCACCGAGCCTCCGATTGCAAGCTTTGCCTTGCCACCCGAGATCTGCCAAGGCAAATCCATCATCTTCGGCACGGCATACAATCGCTACTACGAGTACCTCTGGCAAATCGAAGGTGCTGGGGGTGTCATCGTCGGAGATCCACTATCGAATGTCGTGCGCATCCGGTGGGATTCGAGCGGCCGATCGACAGTCTCGTTGCGCGTCCGCGATCGCGAAAAAGGCTGCGACTACTACGCCGATGCAGCAGTCATTGTGCATCCGCTGCCGGAGCCTCGCATTACAGTCGAAGGGCGCTCCCACCTCTGCCCTGGTGAAACCACTACTCTTGATGCAGGCGAAGGATTCACCGCCTACGTCTGGTCGAACGGTGCACGCTCACGACGGATTACGATCAGCGACCAACAGGCCGGCGCCTATACCGTGACCGTGACCGACTCGAATGGGTGCGTCAACACCTCTCCACCGCAAATTATCCGTGCAAATACCACTCCACAGCCTGCAATCACAGGACCGACCAAGTTCTGTGCAGGAACAACCATCGAGCTGCGTGCAACACCAGGGTTTGCACGCTACCAGTGGAGCACCGGCGCAACGACACCGACAATTGCCGTCAGTCAACCCGGAACGTTCACGGTGACCGTCTACGATAGCATCGATTGCCAGGGAAGTTCGTCGCCGTTTACGACGGAGTTCAATCCAGTTTCGATGAGTGGTGGCGGTGATGCACAGTTCCTCGATCGCGAAACGTTGCTTGACTATCCGGAGCAGACGATCTACTTTGTCAACACCGATGATGAACCGCTGACGCTCAGCGGAATTCGCATCACGCCGTACTATCCCGACCTTCGCATTAGTGGGCTCTTTATTGGTGGACGGCAGGTCGCAAGTATCAACGGCCAAGTGCTCAAGGTTGGGGAGCGGCTCGATATCAAGCTCAAGTACACACCGCACGTGCCAGATACAACAGTCGTCCGGGTTGAGTTGGAAGTGCTCCTGCCGTGCCCATGGACCTACATTCAACCAGTGCAGCTATCGTCCTACGATAAGCGCATCACCACCATCGCGAAAGCAATAGATACGCACGGTGCAATTGGTCAGCCGTTCAGCATCCCGATCACGTTGCAGCTCGTCAGTGAGCAGGACTCGATCGTTGATGCAACGGTTGAGTACACTGTCCGCATCAATGCCCGCTTGTTCGATTTTACGGGTGTTTCTCATGGTAGGCTCCTTGAGTCGAGCATTGGCGGCGATGAATGGTATACCATCCGCATCGTTCGCGAAGGCGTGACACTCCGAACAACTGAGCCATACCTTCTGGGTACAATCCAAGGGAGAGGCTTAGCCTCACGTCTGCTGCGCGATTCGGTCCGTATTGCGACGATTGCAGTTCGCGATGTGCTCAAGCCGCCTGGAGTACGAACGGTCAACGGTCTTTTGTCGCTCGACCCATACTGCTTTGCGCGTGATATTGTGCTCGGAGGCACACTCCGACTTCGTCTGCACCCCAACCCCGCATCGGAGTACGTGACTGTAGCGGTTGAAAATCCCATCGAAGGTATCTATACGCTCGAGCTTCGATCTACCACCGGCATACTCCTCGAGCGACGTACCATCACGCTCACTGCCGGTGTGCAGGAGCGGTTACAGATATCACTTGATCGCGCACCGAGCGGCGTTACTTTCTTGACAGTCGAAACCCCCATAGGTTGTTACCGAACATCGTTTGTTGTCGTCAAGTAAGGGGGACGAACTTTCGCATGGTGTGCTCTGCAGGTTGCGCGTTTAGTCGGTGGATGCAGTTTTCTGCCGAGGGGAACTGGTATATTTGCTTCGGTAAGTGCTACCGTTGATCACGCTGAACGAGCGCATGAATGTACCTCTGCTGCGGAGGGCGTTATGTCTTGCAGTCATTGTAGTTGTCCAACTTGTTGCTCAAGAGCGCCGACCGTGGATCTATGTGGGTGGATGGGCAGCCTATCAAAACAACATCCAGTCTGCTGATTTCCAATCCTTGCCGAATGCATTCCGAT
>RFIK01000069.1 GCA_003695605.1 Chlorobiota bacterium | reverse complement strand
GGGGCTCGATAGCTCGCGGTGGAGCGATCCATTCGTGGTAGTGCGTAGTCAGCCACTCGAACTCATCACAGCAGATACGCTCACGGCTGGTGATCGCATTCTTCGTCTCACCGTTGGAGGAATTCTTCCTCCGCATGGGATTGATCCCTCTTCGCTCCGTATTGAACGCGATAACGTACGCTGGCATGCAGAGTACACAGCTTCTGTCGGTACACGTCGCTTGCTTGCGTGGCTTGGCAGACCGCTCGATGAAGGGCTGTATCGCGTCTCGCTTGCAGCTGGCACCGTTGATGGTGTTGGGAATCGTTCGCCTGCGTCGTTGGTAAATTTGTATGTTCGACCACAGCAGGCACAGGTGTCCCAATTCTACGTTGAGCGGGTTGTGGCCTCAAGCGATACCGCCGTCACCGTTCGATTCAGCCAAGAACCAGAACTATCCTCGCTTGCACTCGATAGCATCCTCATTGAGCCATATGGTGCAATCGTGGGATACCTCAAGCGTGGTGATGCCCAGACGGTTGAGTTCAAACTCGATCGCCGCTTTCGATACGACGCTCGCGGGATGGTCTTCACAATGACGTTGCCCCACACGTTTCGTTCCACAGTAGGGAACTTGATCGCAGGGAATGGCGGCAATGTTGTGGGATGGTACTATGCCGCCAATGTTCTCCAGACGCAAGCATTCCCCCAGCCGTGGTCTCGAAGCAGAGATCCAGAACTTCACTTCTCGAATGTGCCGCTCGGGGCAACTGTGGTCATTTCTCTGCTCGATGGCATCGAGCTTGCCCAGCTGGAAGCCGTTGATCCCACAGGAGGGGTGCGGTGGCTGCCGCGTCTTCCTGATGGGAGGCTCTTGCCCGAAGGCATTTACCTCTACCGGATTCGCATGCCGGACGGGACAGAACCAGTCGTGCAAAAATTTGTCGTGGTGCCGTAACGTTGCTCGATCACGCTCGCGCCGCAGTAAGGGAAGCAGCTTCGGTACAGAGCAACTGGCGTAGCCCCCCGATGTTGCCGTTGCTCAGGAGAAGGAGGACATCGTTCCTCTGGACAGTATCGCTGAGAATGGCTCTTGCAGCATCGCCCCAGTTGTTGCTGTCGGGAACGACGATGCATGGAACGCTCCGTGCGTGGAGGTCGCGCTGCAAGCGCTCGCGATCGAGGCGCTCTGGTGGAGCATAACGTTCGGCACGGTACACGGGACAGAGGACCACGACATCGGCGCCTGCAAGTGCATCGGCGAATTCTCGCTGGAAGATGGAGCGAACAGAAGTATTCGACCGCGGTTCAAAACAAACGACGACGCGACGGTTGGGGAAGCGCAGCCGTGCTGCGTCGAGTGTTGCTTTGATTGCTGTTGGGTGATGTGCAAAATCATCCACGACCGTTGCACCATGCCAGGTGCAGAGGATTTCAAAGCGGCGTTTCGGTGGCTCGAACGTTTCCAATGCTTCAGCAATGCTCGTGCGGTCAAGTCCAAGATGCCGCGCGACGGCGATTGCTGCAGTCGCATTACGCACGTTATGTGCCCCGTGCATGCGAAGGGTAAATGTTCCGTAGTGTGTTGTGCCTTCTTCGATTGCAAAGGTGGTGCGTTCTTCGTTACACTCAACAATGCTAGCACGTAGCTGGCTGCCAGCGCCCATCCCGTAGCGGAGGACAGGAGCAAGCGAGCGTTCAGCGACACTGCACACGCCGGGATCATCGCCCGCTGCGACGATGAGACCGCTGCGTGGGACGAGCCGAACGAGTTGTTCGAAAGCACCGCGGACACTCTCGAAGGTCGGGAAGATATCTGCGTGGTCGTACTCGATGCTCGTGATTACCAGCACGTGTGGCATCGTATGGAGGAACTTGCTCCGTTTGTCAAAGAACGCAGTGTCGTACTCATCCCCTTCGAGAACGAATAGTCCACCTACTGGTGCACGTACGCAGCTTGCGCCGAGTTGATCAACTGCACCGCCGATGAGGTGCCCAGTTGGAAGTCCACACGAGCGGAGAATCCAAGCAATCATGCTCGTCGTGGTGGTCTTGCCGTGTGTGCCGCTGATGACAATGCGTGTGCGGTGCTGGAGGAAGTGCCATCGCAGTAGCTCTGGCATCGAGATGAGGGGGAGATTCGCATCGAGCGCAGCTTCGAGTGCGGGGTTGCCTCTGCTGATCGCATTCCCAACGATGACAGCATCGGGCTGGAATGCCAAGAGGTGCTCTTGGCTGTAATGCTCGGCAAACGCAATACCGCTCCGATCAAGCATGGTGCTCATCGGCGGATAGATGCCGCTGTCGCATCCACTAACGATTGCACCGTCGTGGTGGCATGCAAGAGCGACCGAACCCATTGCAATGCCACCGATGCCTAAAAAGTAGAGGCGGTTGCCTTTGAGCGTGGACGAAGTAAGAATAGCCATGCTGAATGAGGATCATCGAGTTCTACAAAGTCTCGGCGGCGCAGCAGATCGAGTGCTTTCGCGCGCTTGGCGATGAAGACAACATCGCGATCAACGGCGCCATTGAGCAGGAAGGATTCCCATTGCGCACGTTCGATCCCATAGGAGCGAGGGCTCTGCTCTGGCCGACGCTTGCCGTAAAAAAGGTGCACGTACGTTTTGAAGCCGATCGGATGTAAAATCACGTCACGATTGCTGTAGCGACGGCAGAATTCGACGAGTTCTCGCTGCGTGAAGTCTTGGATACGTGGCGCAACAACGCGCAGAAATGCCGATACGCTGAGCGCAAGACCTACCAGCAGCGTTACAACTGCAGGGCGGGGCATGCGCCGCATCAGCGCAAGGGCGATGATCGCTGCACCGATCGCAAGCGCTCCAGGTGCCCATTCAACACCAGTCCAACGAGGTCGCGTAATCTCGACGATGCTCCGAGCGAATGGATCATGTATGAGTGAAAGGAGAAGCTGCTGGTTGGAGAGCACAAGCGGCGTTGTGACCATTGCAGCGCCTACCATGATGGTGCCCAGTGCGATCGAACCAATCCAGCGTTGTCGCCCTGGATTGCACCACCAGCGATAGAGTACCTGCGCGGCAAAGAACGTGATTGGATAGTATGCCAGCGAGGAGTAGTGCACGATCTTCGTTTTCACAATCGAAAAGACGACAACGACAACAGCGAGCATCGTCGCAAAGAGCAGCGATTGAGCTTCCACTTGCTCGATACGACGGTTCGGACGGAACGCACCAAATGCCAACCACGAGGCAGGAAAACAGCC
>RFIK01000006.1 GCA_003695605.1 Chlorobiota bacterium | reverse complement strand
ATCCTCGCAGCTTCCAGCAGCCTTCCCGACGTATCAATGTACACTCTCGCCAGCCAGCGTTGCCTTCTTACATACTCAATGTCTGCATAGTATCTCCTCCCACGAACCACGACGGTAATTGTACCATCAAATCCCAACGTCTGCAGCTGGCTAATTGTTTTCGCAACTAAGGCTTCGCCATAGATATACGCACGGGGGCGTGAAATAAAGAACACAACATGAATCGGCGCGGCAGTACCATGGCCACTTACAAACGACTTCATGATAGGACTTGATATTACGATGCTATTCCTGAGTGAATCAGTGTAGATGTGCTCAACGGCTGCTGCGGAAGAACAGAGCAAAGACAGAGTAAAAGCTACGCTCAGCACATTCATTTGGTTGTACATTGACCTATCCTATGTAGTGGACAAGAAAGGTAGAGGGGAGCCGTATCGGCTCCCCTGCTACTCAAGGCAATTCAACGAAGAACCCGTTCCCATCGGATGCTGGCATGATGTACCGGCACTGCGATTCAAATGATGGATCACCATTCGAATCAAAGAGAACGAGACGGTCTGGATAGTCACCACCGTACACACCGAGTTCACAGAGAGCACAGATTCTCGAACAATTCCCTTCACACTTGACTAAGCCCGGTTCATGAGGCGGTGCTGCCCAACAGCCATAGCCCGCGGGGTTAGTTGATTTGCGTGGCTCTGCTCAACTCAGACTGCCACAAGGAGAAGATGAGAGCAATGAGCAAGATGAACATGGCAATCACCATTATTAGTGAAACAACTTTGCACGGCTCTCCGAACCGTTTATCGCAACGACTCGATCGTAAATACACTTGTCACAGCTGATCCATTCGGTGCCATCACTTGCCAGTAGTACATCCCAGAATGCAGTGGCGGTACTGGGACGTGAATGACACGTTCTCCTACCACAGGCTGCGGAGTAACGACCGTTGCAATTACTCGATCCTCTTGCCCACGATTCCGCTCCAATACGCGAAGTGTCAAGGGAAGAGGGATTTTGACACGGCATGTTACATCAAGCGTCGAAGAAGCAGCATTCCATGTCGCGCTGAGATTCTCGAATACGAATGCGTATCGGCCAAGCGCTTGGCGTTTTCGAAAGTCTGCTCCTTTGAGGGACTCCGGCACAACTTCAGGGAGAATGAGCTTCGCAGTTGTATCGGAACAGGAATGCTCAACTGTCCCCATGAGAAGACCGTTGGTGTCGAATAAACGGAGGGACCACCCATTGGGAACAGATTCCTCGCAAACAAGCTGCGTAAACGAGAGTGACACCCAACCTGATAAGTACCCAATTTGTCGTTTGTTGCTAACTCCAAGTGGGCCTTCGCAGATCGAACCGTCACACTCATGCCGCGTTTCCCAGTCATACCGTCCATCCCCATCACGATCTTCAAGGACCTGCCAGCCCCACCCGCCATTTGGTCCGGGGCACTGCCATTGGTACATCTGTGGCTTTGCTGGTTCAGCAACAAGAACAGTAGCAATCATCGCAAGTGCAATGGCTCTTGACCAGAGTTTCATTTTGAATGCCAAGTTAGTGGTACATAACAAACGGAACGAATTCTGGCTTTTGTCCTGCTCGATGGATCGCGAGCAGATAAACACCCGATGGCAGGCTATCAGAGAGTCGTAGTACATACGTTTCACCATCCTTCCGTGCCTCGAGGGCCGGTGTCTCGATCCTTCGCCCTTTGCTGTCATACACATCAATCTTTACCACCGCTTCTGCATTCGTGATCAAAAGTTCTCCAGTAGTCGGATTTGGGAAAATGCGCGCTTGGGAAGTTTCAGCTTCGTTGCTGCTCTGAGCTATCACCGGTGGTGCAGGGTACACCACCTGCGGTGTAGAATCTCCGCACCTCTGTATCACCGATGCCAGTAATGAAGAATCACGGTCGAAGAGATCAAGCTGCCACTGCCAGCGTCCGTCTGCACATTGCCAAGAAGTAAACGCGATACTGAAGACTCCATCAGCAATATTCCCAATCGGATATGCAACGGACTGAATCGGTTGAGAACAGAGCGAGCCATCACATCGCTTCACTGTAATCCAGTCGTACACGCCATCACAATTGCGGTCCTCTTGAACCGACCATTCGTAACAACCCCCGAGACACGGAAGTGTGATAATTGTCGGAGGCCGGCAGTTGTTCTCGTTTTGGAGAATTGCCTTCGCACCTGTCTCGCCAGCCTGAGAGGATACGACGGATGCAAGAACAAGTGCAGCAACACACAGTTTACGCAACATTGTTGTCTCAAAATAGCAGTGAAATATCCTGATTTTCCCGCCTCTCCGTGCTGGTGCGGCTGGCAGAAACTCCTACACACAAGCACCATCAGCCAGCGCCGCACATTCTGCCCAATGGACTCGTGCATGCAGCCCTGCCACAGCACGAAGATGGCGGCAATTTGCCATAGTCGGTTCGCTTTGCCAAACTGAGCGCACAAATGGTTGCGCGCTTCCATATCCCATGTACTCGAAATCGGCAAGTTGTGACACGCTGATGGAAAAATTTTTCCTGCTGGAATACGCTATTGATAGCTCAGAGTGCGTTGTGTATTTTCGTCATGCAGGATGATCGTCGGAGTACCATGTCATGAGTGATGACAACTGCACACGCGCCCGGTGGGAAGCACTTTACCGCCTGATGATGTCTCCTGAACACTACCGGAGGATCTTCGGCGTCGTCCACAACTCCTGGCGAATCTTGTGGCACCACGTACTCCCCGAAGATTGGGTTCGATTAGGCGTCTGCGTCGGGATCGAGAACGCAACGCGCTCGATGGCACAAAATCCCGCGATCGCATGCCCGCGCCATACTTGCTTACATGGTTGCATCCAGTGCTCTGACTGCTCCTGCCCTCTTTTGCATCTTCTTGTTTCCGATTGCATCAAGGCAGCACGCTCATATCTGTCGAATCAAGTAACACCTCACTACCGACGTGTTCACTACGAGACAGACTTCAACGCTGAACTCACAAGCTCGGCAAACGCAGAAGTCACCACGGACATCCTCTTGATCTCTGAAGCGCTCGGCAAGCTTTCCCAATGCGATCAGTACATCATACGAGAGTACTGCAGCGGCAAAAGTTTTGCCGAAATCGCAGTGCATGTCGGAATGAAGGTTGACGCCGTCCGCCAACGCTACTATCGCGCAATCGCAAAACTCCGGAAAATGCTTGGAGTCTCCGCCCCCCCCCGCTGGGGCAATTCTGACGGTGCGTAGCATTGATGCTGCTAGTTGAGCATTCACTCACAGCGAATAGAACGCATTACGGCATCAGGCCAAACTACCGCGCTTCTGAGCGGAGCGCCAGTTGCTGGAGGTCGCTGAGCGTAAGCCGCCGCCCACTGATGAACCGTTTGTTGTAGTACGTGCTCTCCAACGAGGAAATCGTAACCCCATACCGTGAGCTTGCGTGCGCAAAAAGTTTATCCCCCAGGTAAATGCCCACATGCGATACCCACGCATGGCTGCGAGTGTGGAAGAACACCAGGTCTCCGAACTGAAGGTCTTCGATATGCTGCACTTGTTGTCCGTAGGCATATTGCTCCTGTGCTGTTCTTGGGAGAAGCGCAGCTGCACACGTGTGGAAGAGTGTTTGAATGAATGCTGAGCAATCGATTCCATCGGCGCTACTACCGCCGAAGCGGTATGGCCGCCCAAGCCAATCCATGATGAATTCCATCACCTGGCGCTGGGAAAGTCCAGAGGGTGGTTGCTCGCCGTCCACGTATGCCATCCAGAGCGTGCGAATTGTCGCGATGTCCACTGGGACATCGTCTTCGCGAGCAACCTCGTCGGCATCATCGCCATCGAGGACTTGCCCCTCATGGAGTCCGGCAAGAGTTTGCAGCGCCGGCGATGCCTGCGTCGAGAGCAGATCGAGTGCAAGTTGCTTGCCCTGAGTATTTCGCTGTAGTCGCGCAGTAGCACGGCGCTTTGCTCCTTTTTTCCTGGTGCTGTGCCCAGCGATGGCTGGTTCGGTTATCCATAGCACAGCCAGAGCAACTGTCATGCAAAACCAAAGTACTGCTCGCATCTGCAAGCCCTCCGATCGAAACGGTGAAACATACGCTGTTCTTGGTCGCGACAGAAGCGACATCCGGAGATGCCACTTTTTGTCGCGTGTTACCGGCTCACCGCGCCATCGCCTGCTCGAGATGCAGTGACGCTACGGCAGCCGTAACAACAGGTGGTCAGTGACTCGGCGTGATGCGAACGCGCTCGAGCACTAACCGATCGAGAGGGTCAACGGTCAACCCTTCGACAAATCCATGCACCAGGCGGACAATTCGACCGTGAAAGAGGAACACCCACGGTGCATCCCCGACGACCTGTTGCTCAAACAACCCGTAAAGCTGGGAGCGCAGAAATGGGTTGGCAGCAGCAATTGCTCGCCGGTAGATGTCGTCCGCAGCCATGTTGCGGTACCGCGTTGTATTCGGTCCGCGTGGTGCAATGTTGGGACTATGGAAAAGAGCAAGGAAATTTTCCGCATCGGGGTAGTCTGCAATCCAGCTTGTGCGCCAGAGTGCAACGTCGCCGTTGCGAACCATCGAGAGCAGTCGTGGAAAGTCCACCTGCTGCAGCTCGACACGAACACCGAGTTCTGCCCATTGCTCCTGGACAGCTTCGGCAATCGAAAGCGTTCGCGAGCTTGTGCTAATGACCAGTCGAAGCAACGGTAACCCCTGGCCCTCGGGATAGCCAGCTTGTGCCAAGAGCATCCGTGCTCGCTGTCTGTCGTACTGATAGCATGCGCCCGAATATCCTGCCAGCGGTGACGGTAGTACCCCGCGCGCTGGATATGCCATCCCCCGCAAGACGTAGCGCACGATCCGCTCTCGATCAATCGCGTAATTGAGCGCTTGCCGTAGCAAACGCGATCGCGCAAGCGGGCTCTCCCGCCCTGCAGGGAGTGTCGTATCGAGCAAAATGCCATAATATTCCGTGCTCAGTGCCGGCGCCGTGAGCAAGCGATACTTCCCAGCGTATTCACGTGCAAGCTGACCCTGTTCGTTCAAGAGCACGTTGGCAAATGCTGGATCGAGGCTGGCGAGCATCACGTAGCGCCCGCGCCGAAACTCAGCAAATTCTGTTCGCTGATCCCGAACAAACTCGATACGAACGGCGCGAAGATACGGAAGTCGGGTGCCATGTTCATCGAAACGCCAATATCGCTCGTTCCGCACCAGCACCAGTTCCCGATCAGGCTTCCACCAGCCAAACCGAAACGGACCTGTCCCAACTGGATGTTCGCCAAACCGATCGCCGTAGTATTCGACGGCTTCCCGAGGCACAACCCATGCATAGGGCATCGCCAGCAGCTGCAAGAACGGTGCAAATGGCTCGACAAGCTCGAACTCGATCGTTGTGTCATCGAGCACACGGATTCCCTCGCAGTGGGAAGGACGTTCTCCACGTCGTGTTGCATCATGGAAAGCGTGTGCGCCTTGAATTCGATCGAGAAATACCCACAAACCCGGCGATCGCGTCCGCGCATCGAGGATGCGCTCGATGGAATAGCGAACATCCCACGCCAAGCAGCGGCGCGTCCGTTGCTGCCCGAAGCAAGGATCCTCGTGGAACCAGACGTCGTCGCGGAGGACAAAGCGCCAGAGCCGAAGTGTGCTATCGCTGCTCCACCACTTGGCAAGCGCCGGTACAATCTGCAATGCTGTATCGAAATCAACCAGACCGCTGTAGAGCTGTAGTCCTGCCCACCAGGCTGCTTGATAGCTTGCCTGTGCTGGGTCGAGCGATGCAAGACCGCTCGGCTCATTGTACACGAAGGTATCAGCGTGGCGTAGCTCTCGCTGTGTGCAGCCGGAATACCACCCAGCCACAGCCGTGACCACCACCAAGCAGACAAGCCGAACGGTCAGCACTTAGAGTGCAGTGGTAACCTTCAGCACATCGCGCACTTCCGGCTCGACGTAGCTGGCGAACTGTTCGAAGTTTTGTTCGAAAAGCCCGACCAAATACTGTGCTTTATCGTCGTATGCCTTCGGATCTGCCCAGGTATTGCGGGGATTGAGAATTTCGCTGGGGACGCCATCGCAAGCAGTTGGGATTGAGAGCCCGAAGAACGGCTCGGTGACAAATTCGACACCGTCGAGCTTCCCGTCCAACGCCGCGTGCAGGAGCGCTCGGGTATAGGCAATCTTCATGCGACTTCCAACACCGTAGGGACCGCCGCTCCAGCCAGTGTTGACAAGCCAAACCGCCACATTGTGCTTGAGCATCCGCTCCCGGAGCATGTGCGCATAGACTGATGGATGATGCACCATGAACGGCGCGCCAAAGCAGGTCGAAAACGTTGCTGATGGCTCCTTGACGCCCGCTTCCGTGCCGGCAACACGCGCCGTGTAGCCTGACAGGAAATGGTACATCGCCTGCTCGGGTGTCAGTCGCGCAATCGGTGGCATGACGCCGAAGGAATCGCACGTGAGGAAGAAAATGTTCGTCGGATGGCCAGCACGGTTTTCGGGAACGATATTCGGCAGAAATTCCCGTTTGTACGATGCTCGCGTATTCTCGGTGATGCTTTGATCAGCAAGGTCAATACGGCGCGTTTCGGGGTCATAGACGACGTTTTCGAGAATCGTACCGAACGTTCGCGTCATTTGGTAGATCAGCGGCTCTGCTTGGGGGCTCAGGTTGATGACTTTGGCGTAGCAGCCGCCTTCGAAATTGAAAATGCCGTCGTCGCTCCACCCGTGTTCATCGTCCCCTATGAGTGGGCGGTCAGGGTCGGTCGAAAGCGTCGTCTTCCCAGTACCAGAAAGTCCGAAAAAGAGCGCGACATCACCATGAGCACCAACATTCGCCGAACAATGCATCGGGAAGACACCCCGCAGCGGAAGGACGTAGTTCAGGATCGTAAAGACCGACTTTTTGATTTCCCCGCCGTAATGAGTACCCCCAATGAGTACCATGCGCTGCTCGAAGCTGAGCAGAATGAATTTGTGCGAAGCTGTCCGGTCAATTTCCGGCTGTGCGTGAAAGTTAGGAACGTGGATGATGGTAAAATCTGGTTTGAACGCTTCGAGTTCATCGTCGGCAAGCTCGATGAACATGTTCTTCGCAAAGAGACTATGCCAGGCATGCTCGGTGATGACACGGACGCCATAGCGATAGCGCGCGTCGGCGCCAACCCAGCAGTCGTGGACGTACACATCACGCCCTTGGAGGTATGCAAAGACGCGGTGTTTGATTCGCTCGAATGCCTCAGGCGGAAAGGGACGGTTGACCTTTCCCCACCAGACGTGTTCTTTGGTCGAAGGTTCTTCGACGAGGAATTTATCGTTTGCACTCCGCCCCGTGTTCGGTGCCGTCATGCAGAGCAATGCACCGTGTTCCGAGATCTCTGCCTCCCCTAAGATCACTGCGTGTTCGTAGAGCTCTGCTACTGAGCAGTTGCGATTGATTTCGCCCAAACCAACAAGCCCCATAGAGGCAAGCTCGGATCGAAGCGCTTCAGTGGCGATCATTCCGAAAAAACGAGAAAGTGAAACACATCGCGCTACAAACTTACTGCATATTTGCACCACCCAACCGACGAAGCAACAATGCCTGCATCGAACCAACCATCAACGCGGAAGGAAGAGCACGTCCGGCTCTGTACAGAGGACGATGTCCGTTACCGCTCGAAGACTACGGGATTAGAGCGTTATGACTTCGACTACGTTGCGCTGCCGGAGCTCGACTTCGAGGAGGTCACGCCGCAGACAACATTCCTCGGACACTTTCTTCGACTTCCGCTTATCGTCTCCTGCATGACCGGTGGCTATAGCGGTGCAACTGTAATCAACGCTGCACTGGCGCGCTTGTGCCAACGGTGGCAGATGGCGATGGGACTCGGCTCAATGCGCTCACTGTTGGAAAGCCACGAGCAGCTTGAAAGCTTCCGCGTTGCACGTGACCTTGCGCCCTCGGTTCCGATCATTGCCAATATCGGTGCGTCGCAACTCGCGCGGGATGTTCGAGCTGGGGATCTCGAATCGCTAATAGACCTTGTCGGTGCAGACGCGCTCGCTATCCATCTCAATCCACTGCAAGAGCTTTTGCAGCCCGAAGGCACCCCCCACTTCCGCGGCGTTCTCGTAGCGATCGAGGAGCTTGCTGTCGCACTGCCGGTACCGATCATCGTCAAGGAAGTTGGTGCAGGGATCTCAAGTCGCGTAGCCGAGTCGCTGCTTCGTGTGGGCGTTCGATACATTGATGTTGCCGGCGCAGGAGGTACGAGCTGGGCAGGCGTCGAACTCAAACGCGGTTCGACCGATCCTGACAGCAATCCGCTTGCAGAACTGTGGGACTGCGGGATACCGACCGCGGACTGCATCGTCGAGGTTGCAGCGTTGCGATCGAGCTACGATTTTACGCTGATTGCTTCAGGCGGCATAGCGAGCGGATTCGACGCAGCAAAGGCAATCGCGCTCGGAGCAGACCTTGTCGGCATTGCTCGCCCGCTCTTGCAGGTCTATCACCATGGCGGTGAAGAAGCGCTCGAACGGTACGTTGCCAATTGGGAACTCCAGCTCCGCGCAGCTATGTTCATTTCTGGTGCCCGAACCGTATCCGACCTCCGGAGGGTTCGCTTGCGCACCCGCCCGCCCCATCACAACCAATAACCTCGATGGAACAACGCTACCTCGATTCGATTGAGCACGCACTTGCTGGAGCACTTGAGCGCATCGAACTGCCGCCGCTCCTTGGCGAGCCTATCCGCTATGCGCTGGCCAGTGGCGGCAAGCGTCTTCGGCCGGTGATTACGCTCTTGGCTGCAGAAGCTTGCGGGAGCACGTCTGCCGATGCAGCGCCCGTCGCTGCTGCGATCGAAATCCTCCACAACTTTACACTCATCCACGACGACATCATGGATCGCTCGCCACTGCGCCGCGGCCAGCCAACCGTCTACCAAGCTTGGGATGATGCAACGGCAATTCTCGCAGGGGATACGATGATGGGCATCGCATACCAGCTGCTGAGCGAGCATTATCCCCCTGCGGTGTGCCGGCAGCTTGTGGCGGAGTGCTCCTCGGCATTTGTGGAAGTGTGCATCGGTCAAGCAGAGGATCTTGCGTTCCGCACAGTACCATCGGTGACAATGGACGATTACCTCCGCATGATAGGGCGAAAAACCGCCCGACTCTTTGCAACTGCAGCAGTCGCTGGGGGAATCGTTGCCCACGCCTCGCACGATGTGCTCACCGCACTCCGCACCTACGGCACAGCACTCGGCATGGCATTCCAAATCCGAGACGATGTTCTCGATCTCTTCGGCTCAGAAGATTTCGGCAAAGAGCTTGGGCACGATCTGCGCGAAGGAAAGAAGACCTTCCCCACGTTGAGTGCTGCAGCCTGTGCAACTGACCCCGATGATCGCGCTGCATTTGCAATGTACCTCGCTGGTACCCCACCAAGGAACAGGGACGAAATTGAGCGCATGCGAGAACGGTGCCGTCGGCTTGGTGCGCTCGAACATGCCGAGTCGCTCATCGCTCACTATCTCTCCACTGCAAACGCCGCGTTAGAATCGCACTTACCACCAACTTCTGCACGTGATAGACTCTGCGCTCTGGCACGTGCAACGCGGAATCGGCACCTGTAGCGCCCCTTGAGTAGGCTCCATACACAAGCGGCACAATGCAAAGTGCATTGTGCCGCACGCAAACGCTATCGCTCGAGAAGGTGCTTAGGACTCGACTTCCGTTTCGAGGTTTTCGATGTCGTCAGGCTGCTCTTCGCGGTTGTTGAGCATGTCGTAAAGGTAACCGAGCTTTTTCCGCAGGTGCAGGACAGCGTACCGCTTCCGCGCCAAGAGTGTATTGATGTTGACACCGGTTGCTTCACTCATCTCTCGGAAGGAGACACCCTCGAACTCATTTTTTTCGAAGACTTCGCGCTGCTCTGGCGGAAGCTCGGCAAGCCCTTTTTGAACTTCCTCCCAAATCGTCTTGCGGAGGAGTTCTGTGTCGGGTGAGTAGCTTTCGTCGGCGATGAAGTTCTCGAACGACTCGACCCCCTCATCCACCTGAGAAGGCGTGAGCATGTCCGAGAACGCATCGGTCTTTTTCTTTCGATACGAGTCAATAATGCGGTTACGCACAGCAGTGAATACCCACGATGCGACGTTTTCGATTGGTTTATCCACTGTCTGCGCTGCTGCAAGAACGTTCGCGAACACATCGTGGAGGATGTCTTCGGCTTCTTCTTGCGTCTTGACCCGCTGTCGGATAAAGCCCAGCAGCTTCTTCCGATCGGTGCGGTAGAGTTGTTCGAGTTGCTTGGTCAGGTCCATTGCTGGCTCCTTTCGATCAAATGTGGCACTTCCATAAATGCGCTCTCGCGAGCGCGAAATGGTCACAGTTTGGTCATGCCACGTATCTCCATTGAGTCGTTGAACAGCTTCAGTTTCAGTAACACGCTTGCGCGCCATTTTGTTTCGTGGATTCGTTGAATTCCTGAGGTTACCAGAATATTCTGTGCCAGAAAAACATAGCCACACAAAGTCAGACAATTAGACGCAGCCTGAGGCCATGCGTTGACAACGTGCAATGTCATTTCGGCACTGCCAGCATAGGAATTCGAATCCCGAAGCGTTCGGCATTCGCACATGCGCGCTCATACCCTGCATCAGCATGGCGCAGAATCCCGCTCAGTGGATCATATGTCAGGACTCGCTCCAAGCGGCGTGCTGCTTCGGGTGTGCCATCGGCAACGATGACCATGCCGGCATGGAGCGAAAGGCCAATCCCTACCCCACCACCATGATGGAACGACACCCACGTCGCACCACCAATTGCATTGAGCGCGAAGTTGAAGTACACCCAATCGGCAATTGCGTCCGATCCATCGAGCATCGCTTCTGTCTCGCGGTATGGTGAAGCAACTGAGCCACAGTCGAGGTGATCGCGGCCGATGACAATCGGCGCCTTGACCTGTCCGCTTCGCACAAGTTCATTGAAGAGCAATCCTGCTTTTGCGCGTTCGCCGTAGCCGAGCCAGCAAATCCGTGCAGGTAGTCCCTGGTAGCGGATGTGCCGCTGTGCGCTCCGAAGCCAGCGGTGAAGGTGCCCGTCGTGCGGGAACAGGTCCATGATCGCCTCGTCGGTGACACGAATATCCTCTGGATCGCCGCTGAGGGCAACCCAACGGAACGGACCTCGCCCATCACAGAACTGCGGACGGATAAACTCAGGTACAAACCCTGGGATGTCGAACGCACGCTCGACGTTGCCGTAGTCGCGCGCAACGCCGCGAATGTTGTTTCCGTAATCGAAGACAACAGCACCCCGATCCTTGAATGCCAACATCGCCCGCACATGCTCGGCAACCGAAGCATACGCCCGACGCAAATACTCGGCTGGATCGCTCCTGCGGAGCAGATCCGCTTCGGCTTTTGTCAACCCAGCAGGGTAGTACCCATTGAGCGGATCGTGTGCTGCAGTCTGATCGGTAACAACATCGGGTGTAATACCACGCCGGACAAGCTCAGGATGAATTTCAGCGGCGTTGCCGACAAGTCCGATCGAAATCGGCTGCCCTGCTGCTTTATGCTCCATCAAGAGAGCCAATGCCTGGTCGAGGTCGTACATCTTATGCTGGCAATATCCATCTCGGATGCGACGGTCGATGCGCTCTTCGTCAATTTCCACGCAGAGGATCGCTGCTTCGGCGATCGTAGCAGCCAAGGGCTGAGCGCCGCCCATTCCGCCCATCCCTGCAGTCAGGACAAACCGCCCACGGAGCGTCCCACCGAAGTACTTGCGCCCGCACTCGGCAAATGTTTCATAGGTGCCCTGGACGATCCCTTGCGTGCCGATGTAAATCCAGCTGCCGGCGGTCATCTGTCCATACATCGTCAAGCCCAGCGCCTCCAGTCGCCGGAATTCATCCCAGGTTGCCCACTTCGGCACTAAATTCGCATTGGCGATGATTACCCGCGGCGCATCGGGGTACGTTCGAACCACACCGACCGGTTTGCCCGATTGAACCAAGAGCGTTTCGTCTTCGTCCATCGAGCGAAGCGTCGCGCAGATTGCCTCGAAGCACTCCCAGTTGCGTGCTGCTTTGCCACTTCCGCCGTAAACGATAAGCTCGGCAGGACGCTCAGCGTTGTCCGGATCGAGGTTGTTCTGGATCATCCGGTAGGCTGCTTCCAGCTGCCAATTTTTGCAGTGCAGCGTTGTGCCTCGCGGTGCGCGTATGGTACGCTCCATTACCGTCATTGCTCATTCTTCCGCGTTGATGTATCGGACTCCGACATGTTTTCTGCAATGTGCCGCAAAAGATTCCACGGGTAAATTCCAGTGTCGTGGCCATCGGCCCAACGAGCGCGAACACCGTAGTTACCGACCGGCTCAAGTGCAACAAGCTCATTCATGCCAGGCGCAAATTGAACAAGCGGCACCAGTACTGTCGTTCCAAACACCTGCTCACCCTTGCAGTACGCACATGGGCAATGGCGACGCAGTACCTCCAGGGGAATTGCGACATCTAATCCATCACCCCAGAGAATACGAAGCGTGGCAGCATCGAGCCGCTCAATACGCGTCGGGTGGTCGAAGTTTGGCGCCATAGTGCACGATTACAAAAATCGTAAATTTCACTACAATTTGCACTGACATTTGCGATGAGTATCATTCAACGCATCGTTGTGCTCGGGCCATTTCCGCGTGGCGTGCATTGCATTACGAAGACAATTACCGAGCAACTTCCAGAGCTGCACCAAGTGGACTACGGCATTGCGCACTTTTTTCTGCAGCATACCAGCGCCGCACTGACTCTTGGTGAGAACACCGATCCAGACGTCCGAGCTGATCTCGGCGAACATCTCGAGCGGCTCGTGCCGGACGACGTACGCCTGTACCGCCACAGCATCGAAGGTGCCGACGATGCATCCTCGCATATTAAGAGCGTCCTCGTTGGCGTGAGCCTTTCGATCCCTATTCGCAATGGCGCAATGGCGCTCGGTCGGTGGCAAGGCATCTACCTGTGCGAATTCCGGGAGCGCGCTGGCAAACGCTCAATCGTGGTAACGATCCTTGGCGATAGTCAATGACTACGCTCGGCGCTATCGTGCGTTTTGTCGAGCAGATTGGTAAGTGCCTGCTCGATTTTGCTGTACCGTGGCGGTGCATGCTCTGCGGAGCAGTTTTACCTTCCACCACCCAGTGGCACTACCTCTGCCGGCAATGTTTCGATAGTCTTCATCCAGCACCTCCGCCGCAACAGTTACTGGCCATTGCCCAGGAGCACAGTGGTGATCTCGACGATTGCCCGCTGTCGCTGGTCATAGCACGCTGGAGTGCAGATCCGCGGCAGGCAGGACTCTTCCGCTTGATCTACGCACTCAAGTACTATGGCTACTGGCACGTTGGCGTTGAACTCGGTCTCGAGCTTGGCGCAGCAGTACAGTTGCTTTCACCCACGCGGTACGAGGCGATCGTTCCGGTGCCAATCCATCCAGCACGGCAGCGCGAACGTGGCTACAATCAAGCCGATGCCATCGCTGAAGGAGTCCGGCGTGTCCTCCGCGTCCCTGTTTTGCCGGATGCCATTCGCCGCACCCGTTACACACAAAGCCAAACGAAACTCTCCGCAGGAGAACGCCGCACCAATACCGAAGGAGCATTCGGTCAAGGCTCGCAGGCGGCAGGGCTGCAGGGCGCTACAATTTTGTTGGTTGATGACGTCTTCACCACAGGCTCGACGCTCCGCAGCGTAGCCACTTGCGCCTTGGAGCTGGGAGCCACACGCACCGATGCCGCAACGCTCGTTGCAGCACGACAGTAACCAACAACGCTCGGACCATTACTGATGAAATTCCACATCAGAGTTGTTCTTGCTCTCCTTCTCCTGGGCCAGGCTTGCGCTCAGCTGCTACCGTATGAGCGATACGAAAGCGATGGTATTCCACCCGACGTGTACCGAGAACGTCGCCAACGGCTCGTAGCATCGCACACTGACCGAGCGGCAATCCTCCTCCTGAGCGCCGACGTGCGTAACCGCCAGAACGACGTAGACTACGAATACCGTCAGAACTCGAACCTTCTCTACTTGACTGGCTGCACTGAACCACGATGCGCACTGCTGCTTGTTCCAGGAGGATTGACCTGGAACCGCACGCACTCAACCGAGCTGTTCTTCATCGAGCCCCGCAACCCCGATCGCGAAACGTGGACCGGCATTCGTATGGGTCCGACCGAAGCCGAGCGTGTGCTCGGGCTACGGCCAGCGCTCGAGTATTCTGCGTTGAAAGAAGTGCTCGACTCCCTTCTACGCACCCGCGACACACTCTACATAGCCTCGGGATTGCCGACATCATCGGTAGAGCTCCCAATCGCCGGTACACGCATCGAGGTAGAGCAACTACTTCGCAATTGGCTTCACGAGCGTTTTCCTGGTTTGATCGTTCGGACGTCACTTCGGACGCTCGCTGCAATGCGTGAAGTCAAAGACGCTCATGAGCTGCGGCTCCTCCAAAAAGCAATTGACATCACACTCGATGCGTTCGAGGCAACCATGCGCAATGCCAAGCCTGGCATGGCAGAATATGATCTCGAAGCCATCATGGAATATCACTTCCGTCGAGCAGGTGCCGAAGATGTTGGCTATCCGAGCATCGTCGGAAGCGGCCCCAATAGCTGCATCCTCCACTACCAAACCAACCGCCGCACCACACGGACGGGAGACCTTGTCCTTGCTGACTGTGGTGCAGAGTACCGCGGGTACACCGCAGACATTACGCGTACCTTCCCGATCAATGGTCGTTTCTCGCCCGAGCAGCGGCAGCTGTATCTGCTCGTCCTCGAAGCGCAAGACTCAGCAATTGCCAGCGCCAGGGTCGGTGCTCCATTCCGCGCGACCCATCGCGCCGCCGAATCAGTCATCGCGCGCGGCTTGATGGAGCTTGGGATCATCGAATCTCCCAACGAGGTGCGGCGGTACTTCATGCATGGCACTTCGCACTACCTTGGGCTCGATGTCCATGATGCTGGCACGTATGGCCCACTCCGTGCCGGAACAGTTATCACCGTTGAACCAGGGATCTACATCCCACCCGGCAGCCCCTGTGACGCACAGTGGTGGAACATTGGCATCCGCATCGAGGATGACATCCTCGTCACCGACAGCGGACCGGTGATTCTCTCAGCACGACTTCCACGACATCCGGATGCCATCGAGGCACTGATGAACTCAAACCCGACAGCACGGTGACATCTCAGTGTTCTCAGGATGGGCAACGTGCCTCTTCAGGCGCCAAGGCGTTTTATACCCTCCCGGCAGTATCTCGCCGGGCGTACAACAATCGTACTGCATGGTCGAGGACATACTCTGCACAGACGCGCTTCGGGGCCGGCGCGTAGGAGTGACGAACTGCGCGATCGCCATCGAACGTCACGATCGTAATCGTGTTCGAATCTCCCTCAAAGCCGCTCTCGGGTGCATCGAGTGCATTGAGCACCGCAACATCGCAGCCACGTACGCGAAGTTTGGCGATGCCGTCGTCGAGCCGCTGCTGCTCTTCGAGCGCAAAACCGACAAGAACACCATCCGGTGGCTTTGATTGCCCTAACGCAGCTAAAATGTCGGGAGTGCGGACGAGCTCGACTGTGATTCGATCGCCGATCTCGTTTCGCTTGAGCTTGCCTGGACTGGGCGTTGCCGGCATAAAATCTGCGACCGCTGCAGCTGCCATCGCGATACTCCACTGCCCGCGGTATCGCTCCACAGCTTCGAGCATTTGGCGGGCTGTTTCAACCTTGACAAGCTCAACTCCCTGCGGTGGATCAAGCGCAACAGGTCCGCTGACGAGGACAACACGTGCCTTCCTATCCCGAGCAGCTTCAGCGAGTGCGTACCCCATCTTGCCGGATGACCGATTCGAAAGGAATCGCACTGCATCGAGTGCTTCGCGTGTCGGGCCTGCAGTGATGAGTACTGTGACGCCATCGAGTCGCCCCTGTTCTCCATGCACCAGTTGCGCAAGAGCAATCTCTGCTGTCAAGCGATCAGCGCGGACGGTTTCGTCCAGCGGTCGGCTCGAGACGAACCGTGACGCCTCGATTGCTGCACCTGAGACCGCCGACGCCAGATGCTCGACGATCACTGAAGGCTCAGGCATGCGGCCAACTCCCCAGAGTCCACTGGCAAGCTCGCCTTCCTCCGGCGGAATGATGGTCGCTCCATCGCGACGGAGCTGCTCTACATTGCGCTGCGTCGCAGGATGTTCCCACATTGTTGTGTCCATTGCCGGTGCAACCACAAGCGGCGTTGAGCGTGGGAGCGCGAGCGCCAGACAGGCAACAACCGAATCGCACAAGCCATGCGCAAGGGAGCCGAGCAAATGTGCACTGCATGGCGCAATGAGCATTGCATCTGCCCACTGCGCCCAGTGGATATGCCAGGAGCCGCCGTGCTGGATCTGCTCATCGAACATCTCGAGCGCCACCGCTTCTCCGGAGAGATTCCCCAGCACCATGGGAGAAACAAAGTGCCGAGCCGACGGCGTCATCGCAACGCGAACATCGGCACCACACTGCCGGAGAAGGCGCACCACATGCGGTGCTTTATACGCAGCGATGCTACCACCGACGCCCACAATGATCCGTTTACCGCGCAGTTGCTCCATCGCTGATAGTTCAGTGCCGATTGAGTGCAAAATAAACGTCCGCTGCTCCAGCGACGGTAGTCAGCGGACGTAAATTACCGTATAATTCCGCCTTGGGAGAAGGAACACTTATCTACGCTTCCACCGATGGCTGCTCTCCATTGGGGTACCACCACTGCAGTTTGTCATCGAACATCTCACGCATCGCCTGAAACGTTGGCTTCGGAATGCGGTCGAACTCGCGGCTCACCTCAAGCTTGATAGCCCTTGTTTCGTTGTCTTCCTCCCGCTCAGACAAATCGTAGGTGCGTGCAAGGTACTGGTTCCGAATCTGATCATTGATTTGCCGGGCACGCAAGCCGAGTGCAACAATCGCTTCGTAGAGCGACCCTTGCGCCGATGCTTTCATCTTGACTTCAATCGGATTGACCAAGCTCATGTGGTTGATGTTCATCGTAGCCTCGCCGCGAAATGGTACATTCCAACTTGGTTGCAAAAATACGGCAACGCTCCGTGGGACGTTTGACTGAGCACGATGCATGCACGTTGGAACTGCTTTGCTAAGTTTGCCCGTGTGTTCTTGTTCCTCCATTTCGATCCACAATGCGCTACATGCTCTCAGCCTACTCAGCGCTGCTTTGCTGCGCCCTGCTGTCGACCCCGTTTCGTGCCCAAGCTCAGACTCTTCCAAGTGTCAGCAGTCAGATTCAGCCTTGTGAGCATCCCCGTTTCCCTGAAGTAGCTACCTGGCTGAGCCGACGTCCCTACGATGTGCTGCGGTATGACCTAATTCTTGACTGGCGGGCTGCTCTCTCTGATAGTAGCCAAGCCTTGAGAAAATATCGTGGCGTTCAAACAATCACCCTTCGATGCGATACTGCACAGCTTTGGGCAATCGAACTCGATGCAGATTCATCACTTGTCGTTGATTCGATCAGCATTCATCGTTGGCATGCCACGAGCACTGAGCGTCCTACTAGCCAGCGCACTGGCGATCGTCTCTGGCTGCAGCTTGCCACCCCACTACATCGGGGCGACACAGCTGCTGTCACCATCGCATATCGCAACAATTCCGCGTCCGCCATGCGCCGAGAGCTATACGGTGGTTATAACCGGTACTGGCACGACGATTCTGGCAACGAGCTGCCTTCCCCGATCGCGTACACAATGAGCCAGCCGAACAGTGCGCGACGGTGGATGCCCTGCAACGACCGCCCCTACGACAAAGCATTGGCGACAATAACGATCCTTGCCCCGCCAGGGTTTACAACTCTTTCCAATGGCACTCCTGATTCGGTAACACTCGACTGGGACGACTCACAGATTCGAGCCTATCGCTACACCAGCGCAGAGCCGATTTCCACCTACCTGATGGTCGCGATTGCCTCACGCTATGCAACGCTGGAGCGAAGCTATCGCTCACGCGATTCGGTACGCACAATCCCTCTGCGACTTTACCTATGGCAGACCGACTCAATCAGCTATGCAGACAACGCCGCATGGATGCTCGCAGTGACCGAGGAGATGATGCGTGCGTATGAACAACACTACCGTCCGTATCCATTTGGCAGCTACGGGCAAGCGCTGCTCTACCCATACTTCATGGGCGCAATGGAACATCAAACAATGACCACACATCACCGCAATGCACTTATTCAGCGGTGGGAGACGGTCATCGCACACGAACTGGCGCATCACTGGCTCGGCGATCTTGTTACCTGCGCAACGTGGAACGACCTCTGGCTCAACGAAGGCGGCGCAACGTACAGTGAACGGCTGTGGCTTGAATATGCTTACGGCGATTCGGTAGCACGGAGATACTTTGCAGCGCGCCGGGATCGCGATTACCTCCGCGCCGATGGTGCGCGCTCGCAGCCACCGGTGTACAACACCAGTGGCATCAATCTGTTCAACACTGGCACAACCTATGTCAAAGCGGGCTGGATCTTTCACATGATGCGCACAATGCTTGGCGATAGCACATTCTTCGGATTGCTCCGCAGCTACTTCGATCGTTTCGCATACCAGTCGCTCGAAACGGAGGACTTGGTACGCTTCTGCCAGGAACGCGTCCCATCTCCGCCTGTGCCATGGCGCACGTTTTTTGATCAATGGGTCTATGCAATTGGGCATCCGATTCTGCACGCTGATCTCCTCGCTCTTGAGCAAACCGCGAGGGGGTACCACATCCGTGTTCGGATTGCGCAGTTGCAGGACAGTTCAGCATTCCTTCCCGTCTACGTCGTGCCATTGCAGCTGCGGCTACGGGAGTATTGGTCTGGTGGAGCATACGATACGACGCTGCTTGTATCCTCGCGCGAACAATTTGCAACGCTGGAGGTGCCTTTTTTGCCGCGCACGCTCGAACTCGATCCAGATGATGCAATTCTCTGCCAGAAAGATTCAAGTGCGCTGGTGTTGAGCGTCGAAGCAGAAACCTCTCCGGAGGACATCCGCGTTCTCCCCCATCCCTGCATGCGTGGTCAGCCACTGACAGTATGGCTGCCTCCGACGTGGAACGCTGCAACGATTCGACTCTGGAGGAGTGATGGTCGCCTTGCTTTCCAGACCACTACGAGCAGTGAGCTGTGTAGCATCGAGAGCGGTTCCCTTGCTCCTGGGCTGTACATGCTCGACGTTGCAGTGCACGGGCGCAGGGGCCGTCAACGCGTCATCATCCTCCCGTAGTCGCATGCGGCAACTTTCTCAGCGAGTTCTTGCAGCCAGCGAATCACAAACCCTCTCGATTGCTGCGCGCGCAAAGCAGCTGGCTCGCGAGGGCCACGACGTCATCTCGCTCGCTGTCGGCGAACCCGATTTCCCGACGCCTGAGTGTGCACGACGCGCTGCCATTGCTGCTATCGAAGAAGGGAAAACGCGCTATACCGAATCATCCGGCATCCTTGAACTCCGACGCGCTGTCGCAGAAAAGTTTCGAACCGAAAATCATCTCCTGCTCGCAAGTGAAGAGTCTGTGCTCATCTCCTGTGGTGCGAAGCACAGCATCATGAATGCACTCCATGCGATCTGCAATCCAGGCGATCGCGTCATCATCATTGCGCCGTATTGGGTTAGCTACCCAGCGATGGTCACACTTGCAGGTGCCGAGCCAGTCGTTATCCCAACTTCGCCGGCCGATAACTTCAAACTTCACCCTGAGCGCCTTCGCGACTATTTCGATGACCGTCTCGCTTGCGTGATCATCAATTCGCCCTGCAATCCAACGGGAGTGATGTACACCCGCCAGGAACTTGCCGCTCTGGCAGATGTGCTCGCCGAGCATGAGTGCTACATCATTAGCGATGAGATATACGAAAAGCTCACGTACACAACCCGACACGTAAGCATTGGTTCCTTCGAGCAAGTTGCACATCGCACAATCACCGTCAACGGCTGCTCCAAGGCCTACGCTATGACCGGATGGCGAATCGGCTTCATGACCGGTCCGGCGCATGTCATTGCGCAGGCTGCAAAAGTCCAGAGCCAGGATACATCGAATCCGACCTCGATAGCGCAGTATGCTGCACTGGCAGCGCTCCAACACGCAGCAACCGATGTTGAGCACATGCGCCTGTGCTTTGAGCAACGGCGCAAACTTCTGCTCGATCTGTTCGCTGCGGTCCCAGCTGTGCGCGCTCTTCCACCCGACGGCGCGTTCTACGTGTGGTTGGACATTCGCTTACTTCTGACCGAGCAGCGAACGACGGCAGACATTGCCACCGAGTTGCTCGAGCGCTACTACGTGGCAACAGTCCCGGGTGAGGCGTTCGGCATGGCAGGTTACCTTCGACTGTCCTTCGCAACGAGCGATGAGCACATAAAACGAGCCGTCGAGCGCGTCGCAACATTTCTCGAATCCCTCAACAGTTAGCGCAGATGGCCAATGGTCGTGGATACACAACAAGTCAGTAACTTACCTACGCATATCGTTGACGAACTTCTCGGAGCTGCTGTCATCAAGAATTTCGCAGCTGGCCAACCGATTACGCTTCCGAATGAATACCCACGGAGCGTTCCTCTGGTGCTCAGCGGTGTGCTCAAGGTGTTCTACACTCCTGATGGGAGAGAGGAATTAGTCCTCTACTTTCTCGAAGCCGAGCAATACTGCATGATGTCACTGCTGGCAGGAATTCGTCATATGCCTTCATGCCTTTACAGTATTGCAGAAACAGACTGCCAAGTTGCCTTTATCCGCCTCGAACATTTTTTCGCTGTCCTCCAACGGCAAGCGCTCCTGCTGGAACATCTGATGTATCTCTACCACCAGCGCATGCAAGACCTTCTTGATCTAATCACAACGTTCAAATTCACAGGACTGGCGGATCGCTTAGTCGCCTTACTGCGCCGCAAGGCCGAACTAACGAATCTGCGAACGCTGCACATCACACACAAAGAGTTAGCGCATGAATTGGGGACCTCCCGTGTCGTCGTCTCCCGCCTGCTCAAAGAGCTCGAACGCAAAGGATCAGTAGAGATCCATCGAGGAACAATCACAATCAAGAACCTCCCACGATGAATGTAACGAATGTTACATTTTTTCTACGCCAGGTAAGGTAAATTTGAGATGTAACCTATGTGAGGTGCACGATGGCGCGTACACATTACCAAGTGTTGATTATCGGTGGTGGCAATGCAGGGTTATCGGTTGCAGCCCACCTTCTCCGGCGCAAATCCACGCTCGTCATTGGTATCATCGAACCAAGCGAGCACCACTACTACCAGCCAGCCTGGACGCTCGTTGGTGGTGGAGCATACGACATCAATAAAACCGTACAGCCGGAAGCGAAGTACATTCCCAAACGAGCCGATTGGATCAAAGACTACGCCGAAGAAATTCTCCCAGACTCAAATACTGTCACCACACGCTCGGGCAAACGATACACGTATGATTACCTTGTCGTCTGCCCCGGCATCCAACTCGACTGGCACAAAATCGAAGGCGCCGAGCAGTGGCTTGGCAAGCGCGGGATCACAAGCAACTACACCTTCACGACCGCACCCTACACGTACGAGTGCATTGCCAGCTTCACAGGCAAAGGCAAAGCACTATTTACCGCCCCGAATACCCCCATCAAGTGTGGCGGCGCACCGCAGAAGATTATGTACTTGGCAGCGGATAATTTCCGCCGGCGAGGGCTTCTCGGCGACAATACTGTTCACTTTTACTCTGGTGGTGGCGTCATCTTCGGCGTTCAGAAGTACGCAGAAGCGCTCAAGAAAGTCTGCGAACGATACCATATCGGGCTGCATTTTCACCACAACTGTGTGGCGGTTGATGGAGAGCGAAAAGTAGCATATTTCGAGACAAAGAACGGTGATACAACCGAACGCATCGCCGTTGAATTCGAGATGATCCATCTAACGCCACCCCAAAGCGCACCCGATTTCATCAAGCGTAGTCCACTGGCAGTGCCCAACGATCCTCTCGGCTGGATGGAGGTGGATAAACATACGCTCCAGCATCCACGCTATCCCAACGTCTTCGGTATCGGCGATGTCACAAACACACCGAATGCGAAAACAGGTGCAGCGATCCGCAAACAAAACCCTGTGCTGGTGGAGAACCTGCTGTACTGCATCGAACATAAGACGACTACCCTTCCTGCGCCCAAACGGTACAATGGCTATGGCTCGTGTCCACTTATAACAGGCTACGGGAAGCTTATCCTCGCAGAGTTCGACTACAACAATACTCCGCAAGAGAGCTTCCCCTTCGATCAGGGCAAGGAACGCTTCAGCATGTGGCTCCTCAAGAAGGAAATTCTTCCCCGGCTCTATTGGCATGCGATTTTGAAAGGCAAAATGCAAGGATAAAGATGACGAACTATTCTCTCCTCGCCCCTGCAGGGCATTTGCCGCCACTCGGCAATGCCTTGCGGGGGCAGATGGAGGCATCACATTCCGTACCGTAAGCGGAGGCTATTGGTAACAACTGACACCGAACTTGCTGCCATCGCAAATCCAGCTAGCATTGGATGCAACAACACACCATTGATTGGATAGAGTGCACCTGCCGCAATAGGGATTAGCACAAGATTGTACAGAAAAGCCCAGCCCAAGTTCTGTCGGATGATGCGCCGTAGTCTTTCGGCAAGATGTATCAGCACGATGAGTAAGGAAAGCTGCTCCCCGATCAACGTAACGTCCGCTGCATGGACTGCGACATCACTACCACTCCCTAACGCAATGCTCGTATCAGCCTCGGCGAGCGCCTGCGCGTCGTTGATCCCATCACCAACCATTGCGACATTGCCTTTCGTCTCCAGGCGGAGTCGGCGAACGTAGTCTTGTTTCTCTTGCGGAAGAGCTGGAGCAAGCACATGCTCGATGCCAACGGCTGCTGCAACGTACTCTGCCACATCTCGGCGATCCCCGCTCACCAGATGTAGAGCAGTACCACGTGAGCGTAGGTACTCGACAACCTTGCGTGCATCACTTCTGATCGAATCGCGCAGCCAGACTGCCAGCAGAAGCTTACCATCAATCGCTACGAAGACCTCCGTTGCCGCAGCCTGACTTTCGGCAGAAAGCTCGACGCTGTGCTCTTCCATCCACGCGCGATTTCCGACCAAAATTGTATGCGAGTCATTCCACGCACGAAGACCACGCCCTCGTACCTGCTCAACAGTACATTCACCCGCCGCAGGCACATTGAGCCATTGAGCAACTGCCAGCGAGAGAGGATGCGTACTCCGCTCGAGTACAGCCCGCACGAGCCGAGCATAGTCTCGACGTTCAAGCTCTGGCACATACCACGTCGCATGTACCACCGTTGGTTTCCCCTGCGTGAGAGTGCCTGTCTTATCAAACACGACATGGGTAAGCTCCGGGAGTACGTCAAAGGCGCGTGCATTGCGGACAAGAATGCCTTGCTCTGCCGCACGCCCCAACGCAATAGCAATCGCCGTCGGCGTTGCAAGGCCGAGTGCGCATGGACAGGCAACAATCAACATCGATACTACGGAAAGCAGACCAAGGCTGCTGGCTTTGTCAGGAGCGAAAACTATCCATCCAACTGCGGTCAACGCTGCAACAGCGAGAACAACCGGTACGAACACCGCAGCAATCCGATCGGCGAGTTCCTGCGTGGGTGATTTGCTCGATTGTGCTCGCTCGACCGCACGAACAATGCTGCCAAGGATGGTTCCACGACCGACAGCACGCGCTTCGATGACAAGTGCTCCATCGCCGTTGAGTGTTCCTGCATAGACCCGATCACCCTGAGCTTTCGCGACAGGCAGCGATTCACCGCTCAACAGCTGCTCGTCCACCCACGACTGTCCGTCGAGTACGACGCCATCAACGGGGATGCGTTCACCCGGCAGCACAACGATGTGATCACCGCGCTGCACCGCTGCAAGCGGTGTGTCCGTCAGGACTCCGTTCCGATGCAGGTGAACCGAGCGTGGCTGGAGTTCTACGAGAGCAAGCAGTGCAGCATTTGTTTGCAAGCGGGCGCGTTGCTCCAAGTATCTCCCGAGCAAAATGAAGGTGACGATCGTTGCAGCCGACTCAAAGTACACGTGCGGTTCGATACCTAACGCTCGGAGTTGTGCCGGTATGAGTGCAGCGACCAGGCTCCATCCCCATGCAATTCCGGTGCTCAACGCAACAAGTGTATCCATCGCAAGTGCACGTGCGTGGATTTGCGACCACGCACGCACGAAGAATTGGCGTCCGAAATACAGCACGACCGCGCTCGAGAGAGCAGCGCTGAGCAGAATTGCCCAGCGCTGGGTATGCCAGGCTCCCATTCCCAGCACGACCGTTGGCACTGTCGCGATCGCAGCACCTATCGTGCGAATCTTGAGCTGGTCGAGTGAGCGGTGTTCACGTTGTGCAGCATCGGCAAGGGCGATTGCAGTATCCTCTGCCTGCACCAAATCGTAGCCAAATTCGCGAAGGACAGAGGCAATGTCAGCCGGCTGCACCTCCAACGGATCGTACTCGAGCGTTACAGTCGCAGTCGCAACGTTCACCTCTGCACGTTGCACTCCCGGAACTGACCGGGACAGCGACTCAATCGAACGTGCGCATGCTGCGCAAGAGATTCCTACAACCGGGAACGTCTCTACAACCGTCGGTGTGCGTTTTTGCTGAGCCTCATGTTCAACAGCCATCAGCAATTACTCGGCGACTAATTCGTACCCCACTCGCTCAATCGCGCGACGGAGGGTGTCGCGATTGACTTTGTCGGAATCGTATTCAACTTCAACCAACGCTTGTGGCTGAAGCTTCGCATCTACGTGCACGATACCATCGAGCCGCCGAAGGGTACGCTCGATTGTAGCGATGCAGTTTTCGCAGTGCGCCCCGCGCACCGTAAAGCGCTCTTTGGTGGCCATGACTGGTTTGGAATGATTGTGGAACAAACGCAGTGCGAAACTATCACCACTTGAAGCCCACCGCTGTACACAACGGTGCAATAGTTGTACAACATTTTGCTAAATGTTCTCTTGGCGCTGGCCGAGCTTATTCGCAGGTGGAAGAAGAGCCTGTCCAATCTGCAACATGTGGCCACCGTAACTCGGGTAAGAACACTGGCTATCTTTGCTTATCCGATGTCAAACAGCTGTAGCACTACCACTGTGGAAGCACTCCTCCTCGATGGACATTCGCTCAAGCTCGAAGATGTTGTGCGCGCGGCGAGCGGGAACGTTCGGCTGGCACTTGCACCAGACGCGCGTGAGCGCATTCGCTCAAGTAGACAACATGTCGAGCGATGGCTCAGCCAAGGGGAAGTTGTCTACGGCGTCACAACGGGTTTTGGGGAGTTGGCAAGCGTAACGATTCCAGCCGAGGATGTTGCTACGCTGCAGGAGAATCTGATCATTTCGCACAGTGCAGGTGCAGGCGACTACCTACCGCCGGAGATTGTTCGTGCAATGATGCTCCTACGGATTAACGCGATGGCGAAAGGATACTCCGGAGTTCGGCTCGAATTAGTCGAGCACCTGATCGACGTGTTCAATGCTGGTATCATTCCAGCAGTTCCTGAACAAGGGTCAGTAGGATCCAGTGGGGATTTGGTGCAGCTCGCTCACATCGGACTCGCACTCATCGGGAAGGGCCGGTGCATTACTGAGCGCGGCGTGGAGCCGAGCGCACTCGTTCTGGCGATGAAGGGATTACGGCCGGTGCAGCTACAGGCGAAGGAAGGATTAGCGCTCATCAACGGAACACAGTACCAATGCGCTGTCGGTGCATTGGTATTGGCACGTGCTCTGAACTTGGCCGATGTAGCGGACGTTGCCGGTGCCTTTTCAGCAGATGTACTTCGGAGCACCGACCGTGCCTTCGACGAACGTATTCACCGTGTGCGAGGGCTGCGCGGACAGCAAATCGTCGCGGCGCATCTTCGCGCACTGATGGCAGGAAGCGAAATTCGGGAATCACACCGCACCGGTGATCCACGCGTCCAAGATGCATACTCGATTCGATGCATGCCACAGGTGCATGGCGCAAGCCGTGATGCGCTCGAGTATGTTCGAACGATTATCGAACCAGAGCTGAATGCTGCCAATGACAATCCTCTGATCTTTCCCGAGGGAGAGCATCTCGAAGGGGGCAATTTTCACGGCCAGCCACTTGCAATTGCGCTCGATACGTTGGCGATCGCTGTTGCAGAGCTAGCCAACATCAGCGAGCGGCGCATCGAGCGAATGGTCAATGGTGCGCTCAGCAACGGGTTACCGAAATTTCTCGCATCGAACCCTGGACTCGAAAGTGGAATGATGATCGCCCAGTACACCGCAGCAGCGTTGGTTAGCGAAAACAAGGTGCTTGCGCATCCTGCAAGTGTGGATTCGATTCCGACCAGCGCCAACCAAGAGGACCACAACTCGATGGGGAGCATCGCTGCATGGAAAGCACGTCGCATCGTGAACAACACAACGACAGTTCTGGCAATTGAGTTACTCTGTGCAGCGCGAGCGCTCGATTTTCTGCGGCCACTACGAACATCGGAGACGCTGGAGCGGGTCTATGCGGCGATCAGAGACGTTGTGCCGGACCGTGGGGGAGAGCGGTATCTTTACCGCGATATTCAGGATGTACGCCACCTAATCGAGGATAGGATTGTAGCCGCACTGGGTAGTAATGGATGGAGCAGCAAAGAGAGCAAATTCACTTAGCAGGGCAGCTTTCTTGTTTTTGTCTTGTCAATTTGTAATTTAGTTTGTAGAGCACAAAAGCAACGGAAGATTAAAGCGCCATGTTCAAGTTGTGCCTAACCGTTGACCTTTTTCGTGCGCCTATCTTGCAGCTCCGCAGCGTAGGTATCTGTTGGGATTGGCCAATGCCACGAGGTGAGGAGCTGACACACACACACACACACACACACACACACTCTCTCTCTCTCTCTCCCATACTCATCAACACCCTCTCCCTGGCCATTGGCTGAGCGACCGCCGCCGCATCAGGGAAGGCATCAGGATTCACTGATGAACATTTCTAAAGTGAGTTGTCTTCTTTTCGCATCGTTGCTCATTTGTTCAACAATGTTCAACTATTTTTCCATCAATCATGAAAACTAACATTGGATTAGCGATGTACGCTCTTGTTGCCACATCATGGCTGCATCTGCTTACAACGTTGTCATCTGCTGAGACGGACTGCTGGGTGCATCGGAAAGTGCCTCTTGGTACAGGGATCTATGCATGGAGCGATCGTCACCACGGTTGTTATGATGGGGGTGTGGATTGCATCGTTGAACCATGCACAAGTCTGGTCAAAGGGAAAGTCACCCCTGTTCCACCTTACGGCTACGCAATCGAGCTCCAGCTCGATCAAGTCACCTTGTCTGTAAAGGACAGCCAGGGTAACTGGAACACATTCACTCGCGACGGGCGGAACTACTACTTTACACCGACTGAGGAAATCGAAATTGTCGAGTGCACCGAATACCCTCAGCTCGTCGGTATCACAATCAATCTCGGCGGGATTGTGACTGATGACACCGGCAAATACACGGTCTTCGTCCCCACACCATAACGGTTCGCGGCCCTGGAGGGGAGAGGCATCTCTCCCCTCCTCTTTTCGAATAGTGTGCAATGCCCCAGCAGGTTTTACAATGAAACACATCCTTGCTATCCTCCTGGTCGTCCGAGTGTTGCTTTTCTCGCAAGAAAGCCTTCGCTATACTGATTTTTACGTTGGCGACACTGTGCGTCCGCTCAAGCCGCAGAGCGACTACGCAATGCGAGTCTATGTATTCACCGATCGCTCGAATTGTGTCATCTGCATGATGAATATTGAGCAATTCTACGAACAGCTGCGTAATTATCCGGTTGAGTACGTTGTCTTCCTCGATGGATTTTCTCAATCAGATGCAGAAGCATTTCGCAGAGAGGAAAAGATTGAGTGCCCTATTGTGGGAGATGAGTTTCAAATCTATCGGAATTTTTACAAAATCCGAACGCTCCCAGTCATTTTGATTCTTGATAGGGTTGGTAAAATCTTAGCAATCGAATCTCCTACGTCACAAACTGTTGGAACGACTCTACGCTCACTCCGGGACTCACTGGCGAACACTGTTGTGATCGAACGAACAGATCTTGAGCGGTACTTCGAATTGCTATGGAAACTTCCTGTACGAGATACGGCGGGACACATGCTAAAGTCGGGATGGTCACGACTAATGCTTGTTGGTCCCGAGAGGAAGAGTTTTTACCTCGTCAATGGAACGCAATGCCAGCTGTTGATTATTGATAGCACCGGAACCATTCGAACACGGACGCCAATTCGATTGGATTCGTTGCACTGTATGGGTATTGGTTCAATAGATTGGGATACACCCGGAAAGTCGCTCCTCATCTGTGGATCCACCTTCGAATATCCCCACTATCTTGCTCTCTACACGATCGGTGAGCCAACGCTACACAATGTAAGCTATCTATCGCGCCAGCTACCCCTCGACATAGAATGCGGCTACTGCGATGGGAAAATATACATTTCAAGAAGTGGAACGTCTCCCCACCGTTTGCTGACACCAGAGGACACAACAATCTGGGTTGGAGACATAACAGGTAAAACTGTTGCAATTGGACGTGGCATTGATAGCATTTACTATCAGTACCGAGTTTCCCGATGGCTTGGTGCTATCTTTGGCTGTTATGGTGATAGCACAACAGTATCCCTTTTTCAGTTTGGTCGGTCGCTCCGAGTCTGGGATCGCAGGGGCAACCTCATAAAAGTCATTCCACTACATTTTTCCGATACCTATCGAGTTCCATCTTGGGATCTGCCAGAGAGAAACGGAAAACTAACTATCAAGGATGGAACACCCCTTGATGGGTTGGTATCAAATATAGCTTTTCGCAAGATTTTCTACGACAAGACAACCGGGATGTTCCTCTTGCCGTATCGGAATACCGAGTACCCCGAAGGCGTAGTTGACTTTAGCGATGCACGCGTTCAGCATCGTGAGTATCTCCACTGTTGTTGGCCGGACGGCAGCCCAGTCTTCACGCATGATTTGTATGCGGGGAATCATTTCATTCCCCATGATTTTCGTGATGGAATCTTGATCGGAACAGTATTGGATAGTTCCAATTACCTTTGGATAGGGGCATACAAGCTGACTGGCAGCATCAGAAAGTAAGGCGGGTAGTAAAATGCGTGTGGGCTACCGCTGGAGCGATAGCCCACACTTGACAGAGGGGCTTGGCAACGACCTACTCTCCCACACGGTTGCCCGTGCAGTACCATCGGCCCTGCGGGGCTTAACTTCTCTGTTCGGAATGGGAAGAGGTGTTTCCCCCGCGGTATAGTTACCAAGCACAGCGTCCGATAGTTTTGTTGTGGCGATAGAGCACCGCTGGAACCAACCTGTAGAAAGGCAGGAGAAAAAAGCAATGGTAAGCCCTCGGACGATTAGTACACCTCCGCTGAGCACGTCACCGTGCGTACACGTGGTGCCTATCAACCAGGTAGTCTTCCTGGGTCCTTACTGGCTTAGCGCCATGGGATACCTCATCTTGGGGCAGGTTTCGCGCTTGAGATGCTTTCAGCGCTTATCCTTTCTGGACATGGCTACCCTGCGCTGCCGCTGGCGCGACAACAGGTACACCGTCGGTCCAGTCACTCCGGTCCTCTCGTACTAAGAGCGAGACCCCGCAGGTATCCTACGCCCGCACAGGATAGGGACCGACCTGTCTCACGACGGTCTGAACCCAGTTCACGTACCGCTTTAATGGGCGAACAGCCCAACCCTTGGGACCTTCTCCAGCCCCAGGATGCGATGAACCGACATCGAGGTGCCAAACCTTGCCGTCGATGTGGACTCTTGGGCAAGATCAGCCTGTTATCCCTGGCGTACCTTTTATCCTTTGAGCGACGGCCCTTCCACGCGGAACCGCCGGATCACTAAGGCCTGCTTTCGCACCTGTTCGGCATGTCTGCCTCACAGTCAAGCACCCTTGTGCCTTTGCACTCTCCGCACGATTACCGACCGTGCTGAGGGTACCTTTGCGAGCCTCCGTTACCATTTAGGAGGCGACCGCCCCAGTCAAACTACCCACCTACCACTGTCCCCGCGGATCCACTCCGCCGGGTTAGAATCCAGCTGCAACAAGGGTGGTATTTCACCGTTGGCTCTGCGGGACCCGCAAGCCCCGCTTCGTCGCCTCCCACCTATCCTACGCATGTTGCAGTCAGACCCAATAGTAGGCTGTAGTAAAGGTGCACAGGGTCTTTCCGTCCATGTGCGGGAAACCGGCGTCTTCACCGGTACCACAAGTTCGCCGAGCCCGTGGCCGAGACAGTGCCCAAGTCGTTACACCATTCGTGCAGGTCGGAACTTACCCGACAAGGAATTTCGCTACCTTAGGACCGTTATAGTTACGGCCGCCGTTT
>RFIK01000068.1 GCA_003695605.1 Chlorobiota bacterium | reverse complement strand
TGCTCTCACAGTACTCGCTTGCTGCGATCGGAGCCAGTGGCACGGTCGGCCCGCAGCGAATGCGCGGAGTCATCAGCGCGATGCGGAGCGGAAGCTCGCTCCCGCTCGTTGCACTACCCGATACAGGGATTCCAACGATGGTTGGCAGTCGCGCGTACTATTCCACTGACCCAGACTACATCGCGCGCACACTTCGAGAACTTGCCGAATCTGGAGCTCGCATTCTTGGCACCGACCGCGGAACAACAATCGCACACACAAGCGCCACGAGCCAATCGCTTGCTGGAATAACGCACGCAGCACCGCCGCCAGCCCCGATCCAACGAGAAGCGCACCTTTCGCCTCGGCCGACCGTGCCACCGCCATCGCGGTTTGCACAGGCACTTCAGGAGCGTTTTACCATCACCGTTGAACTCGACATCCCCCGTGGTCTGGACATGGCGAGCGTCCTCGAAGGAGCACGCTACCTTGGCAAGCATGGCGTGGATGCTGTCAACATCAGCGATGGGGCACGCGCACGACTACGCGTCAACTCATTGATGTTGAGCGCATCCGTACAGCAGCAGACTGGCATCGAGTGCATTGCCCACCTTGCATGTCGTGATCGCAACATGGTTGCGCTCCAGAGCGATCTGCTCGGCGCTGCCCTGCTTGGGGTGCAGAACATCCTCGCAGTCAGCGGCGATCCGACGCATATTGGCGACTACCCTCGTGCGACAACTGTCGGAGATCTCGACTCCATCGGCTTGATTAGGGCTCTCCGGATGATGAACAGCGGCCGCGACCTTGCTGGCAATCCACTCGGTAGCACGACGAATTTCTGCATCGCCTGCGCGTGTAATCCTAGCGCTGAGGACATCGAGCGTGAACTCGACCGACTTGCGCAAAAAGTCGCCGAAGGCGCCGAAGCGATTTTCACCCAACCGATGTTCGATCTGGAGCGATGGCTGCAATTCCTCGACCGTGCAGGCTCGCTTCCAGCGCGGTTTATTGTTGGCATCCTTCCACTGCGGAGTGTGCGACATGCAGAATTTTTGCACTACGAGGTACCAGGCATGACGATTCCCGCATGGGTACGCAAACGCATTGCGGAATCGCCCAACCCCGCTGAGGAAGGCATCTCAATCGCTGCGGAGTTCCTTGCTGCCGTCAAAGAGCATTGCCATGGCGTGTACCTGATGCCACCATTCAAGAAGTACGACGTTGCCCTCTCCGTCCTCGAGCGCGCTGGCATCGCTACCCCGAGCAGATAAAAGCCGAAGCGTATATTCGCGATGCTCGCTTACGTTGGAAGTGAGAATTGGTTCTTGTCACACACTGGTGGGAGTGACCCATGGCCGAGGAACTTGTCCACGATATCCCGGTGTCGGAGTTGCGGATTGGCTTCGGACGTCGCCTTGCTGCGCTGGTCATTGATGCCCTCATCATCGCTGCTGTGACGATGATTGTGTACGCTATCGCCCACACAAGCGTTGAACAGCTGCTCAGTGAACGACTTTCCCAGCAACTCCATGAACAGAGCACAGCCTTGGCTGAACTCGGTGATGAGCAAGCCGATGCACTCATGGACTTCACAACAGCAGCGACTGTCTGGGGCTTTCTTGCTGGACTAATTGCGCTCCTCTACTCGCTGATGGAGATTGCCTACGGTGCGACGCTCGGCAAGATGGCGCTCGGCATCACAATCGCAAACGCGGATGCCACCAGCGCTTCTACCGGTACACTCGCAACGCGATGGTTCATCAAGTCGGGGCTTTCATCGCTCCTCAATCTCCTTGCAACAGTGACTGCAGCGTCGATCCTGAGTACGCTCTCTACAATCATCGGGCTTGTGATCTTCGTTGGCTGCTTTTTTGTGTTGGGCGCGAGTCGGCAAGCGCTCCATGACATGATCGCAAAAACCGCAGTCTACCGTCGCAGCGACATCCGTCAGGCATCACCAGAAACAGTATGAACGATCCAGGGCGGCTCTACTACAGCGAGTACCTTCAGCTCGATAAGATCCTCAGTGCCCAGCAGCTCCGTAGCGCGACATCGGGTGCAGCTGCTCACGATGAAATGCTCTTCATCATCATCCACCAGGCGTTTGAGCTGTGGTTCAAGCAATTGCTCTGGGAGCTCCAGGATGTTATCGCTCGGCTGGGTCAGGAGTACGTCCCAGAATCGGATGTTGGCATTGCGCTCGACCGCCTGCGGCGGATGATCGAGATTCTCAAGTTGCTCGAGCACCAGTTCGATGTGCTCGAAACAATGACCCCGCAGCAATTCATGGAATTCCGCGATCTCCTATACCCCGCCAGTGGCTTTGAGTCGGTACAGTTTCGGATGGTGGAAGTCAAGCTAGGTCTCGATGATCGGCACCGCGTACAAATTGACGCTGCGGGCTACCGCGCACGGCTGCGGCCGGAGGACCAACACGCACTCGAACGCTGTGCTGCCGAACCGTCCCTCTTTACGACCATCGAGCGCTGGCTGGAAAAAATGCCATTTATGGAATCGGGGTCGTACCGATTCTTGGACGCATACCGCCATGCCGTCGAGCGCATCTTCGAACACGACCGAGCCGAACTCGAGCGCGTTACAACGCTTTCCCCCGCCCAGCTCCAGCAGCAACGGGAGCAAATTGCACGGCTTGAACGTCACTTCCACGCGCTCTTCGATGCCGAGGCGTACAAACAGCTCCTCGAGCGCGGCGAAAAGCGGCTGTCGCAACGTGCAACGCTGGCAGCGCTGTTCATCGCTATCTATTCCCACTACCCACTTCTGCAGCAACCGTACCGCGTACTGGACACAGTACTTGAACTCGATAAGCGCATCAGCCTTTTCCGCTTTCGCCATGCGCTCATGGTAAGCAGGATGATTGGCTCACGTACGGGGACGGGCGGCTCCAGCGGCTTCGACTACTTGATGCAAACGGTGCTCGAGCATCGCGTCTTTGCGGACCTGGCTGCGCTGTCGAGCTACATTCTTCCTTCCTCAAGGGTGCCGCCTCTGCCGGACGAGATCGCCCGCCAACTCCACTTTGTCGCTGAAGTTTAAGCTAGGCTGCCTCGACAGCAGCATCGGGTTCGTCGCGCTCATATACAGCAGGTGCTGCCGCACGGACAACATCAGCAGTAATTCGCACACGGCGCACACCACGCAGTTCCGGGAGTTCATACATGATCGGGAGCATGATCTCTTCGAGAATCGAACGGAGTCCACGTGCGCCTGTGCGCCGCTCTTTGGCACGCTGCACAATCTCCAAAAGAGCTTCGCGGTCGAAGGAGAGTTCGACCCCTTCCATCGCGAAGAGTTTCTGGTATTGCTTGACGAGCGCATTTTTCGGCTGGGTCAGGATATCCAGCATGGCTTCATCATTGAGTGGATGGAGCGCAACGATCACCGGCAAACGCCCGATGAACTCTGGAATGAAGCCGTACTTGAGCAGGTCGTCCGGCTCGACGTGGCGCAAGAGCTCGTAGGTTTCCTCGACCGATACGGTCCCGGGATTGTGGAAGCCAATCGCAGTCGAACGCATCCGCCGCGCGATGATTTTCTCCAATCCATCGAACGCACCACCACAGATGAAGAGGATGTTCCGCGTGTTGACGTGGAGGAGCGGCTGTTCAGGATGCTTCCGTCCGCCACGTGGCGGAACTCCAGCGATTGTTCCCTCCAGCAGCTTGAGTAGCGCCTGCTGAACACCTTCCCCCGATACATCGCGTGTGATACTCGGCGAATCACTCTTGCGCGTGATTTTGTCAATCTCGTCAATGTAGATGATGCCCATCTCGGCGCGCGCGATGTTGTAGTCGGCATTCTGCAACAGCGCCGCGATGATGGATTCGACGTCGTCGCCCACATATCCTGCTTCGGTGAGCGTCGTTGCATCGGCAATTGCGAAGGGGACATCGAGTATCTTTGCCAACGTCCGCGCCAGCAGTGTTTTCCCCGTTCCGGTTGGACCGACGAGCAGAATGTTGCTCTTTTCCACCTCGACGTCTTCGAATGCTCCGAGCACACCACCGCCGAGCACGCGCTTGTAGTGGTTGTACACTGCAACCGAGAGGGCGCGCTTTGCTTCGTCTTGCCCGACGACGTAGCTATCGAGCGCTGCTTTGATTTCCGAGGGTTTGGGCAGTTTCAACGCGGGAATGGGCGTGGCAGCCTGGCGTTCTCGCTGCCGACTCTGCAACATGATGAGCGAATTGATCACGCAGATGTCGCAGATGTTCGCGTTGTTGCCCGTAATGAGCGTTGTCACCTCGTGGGCTGAGCGACCGCAGAACGAGCAGGTGTATTCTTTGCTCATGCGTAGCAAGGGTTGTTCTTTCAGACCGACTGCAACGATCGTACCAGCTGGCGTTAGGCTTTCGTGCTCTCGAGGACGTGATCGACGATACCGTATTCGAGCGCTTCGTAGGCGGACATGTAGTTATCGCGGTCAGCATCGCGCTTGATATCCTCGTAGGTTTTGCCGGTGTGCTTTGCGATGGCGTGGTAGAGCATATCCCGAATGCGGAGCATCTCTTTGGTGAAGATTTCGATATCGGTGGCTTGCCCTTGCGTCCTACCGAGCGGTTGGTGCATCAGAATTCGCGAGTGCGGTAGTGCGTACCGTTTACCTTTTGTGCCTGCACACAGCAGCACTTGCGCCATCGAAGCAGCCACGCCGACACAGTACGTCGCGATGTCCGGCTTGATGTACTGCATCGTGTCGTAGATCGCCATCCCCGCGGTGACGCTCCCACCCGGAGAGTTGATGTACATGAAGATGTCTTTCGACGGATCCTCGCTCGCTAAGAACAGCAGTTGCGCTATGACCAACGATGCGACGTAATCATCAATCGGCGAACCGATAAAGATGATGCGCTCTTTGAGGAGCCGCGAGTAGATGTCGTAGGAACGCTCACCGCGGCTGGTTTGCTCGATGACAATCGGGACGAGTTGGCTGCGTGGATCGAACGAAACAAGCTCCATACGCTCTGCGTGCTTCAGGGTGATGGTGACTGCGGCAGCATTGACGGAACGCAGCGGGATTTATTAGCCCTCGTCTGCTGAGTCAGCTAGCTCTTCATAGGGCCGCTCGACAACACGGATGCGACTCAAGAGGAAATCGAAGAGCGCATCGGTCAGCAAGCGGTTGCGGAGACTCGGGTTCTGTTCCAACGCCATCGTGAGCTGCGGAACCTCCACACCGTAGCGCTCGGCAAGCGCCTGGAGCCGCTCATGGCCAAGCTCAATGTTCTCGGTACGCAAAATTGTATCGGCAATTAGCTGCCACCGCGTAGCTTGGTCTGCTTGAGGGAGGAAGTACTCGACCAGCTGGTCACGAGGGATTTGCCGGAGTCGCTTATCCTCCTTGTTCTGCTCCAGTGCGCTATCGGCGAACTCTTCCGCCATTGCACGGACAAGCCCTTCGGGCACCTCAAAGTCGTGGGCTTCGACGAGTGCATCTACCACGCGCTCACGAAGGTACTCGGCAACTTCCTTTTCCCAGTACTCTTGGAGCGAGCGCCCGATGTCCTGGCGCAGCTGCTCTTCGCTGGTAAGTCGCCCCCAGGTGAGCGTGCTGATGAACACTTCGTCGAGTGTCGGCAGCACCACTTTCTTGATCTCTCGGACGGTCACATGGTAAGCATGCGCATGCGGTTGATCGCTATGCTCATCGGCAGCATGTTCTGTTCGATAGAGGAAGCTATCCCCAACGCGCAAGTTGATGAGCTCCGTCCGCAGGAGCGGGTCCATTCGTTCGTCGTCGAGGAAAAATTCTTGCTCCTTCCCTCCCACAAGTGGCGCTCCCGTTTGTGGATCAATCGGCGCAAACGCAAGCTTGACGACGTACATCGAGTCGGTAATCTGCTCGGCCGGCTCCAGTCGTGCTGAGCGAAGCTGCAAATTGTAGAGCTCTTCGTCAATATCACTCTCGCTGATCGTACGGACTGGTTTGACGACCTCGATTGTTTCGTACGGCACAAGCGTAATCTCGGGCATTACTTCACACTCGATAACAAACCGCGCGCCCAGCTCTGCAGTGCGGTTCATCTCGACGAGCACGGGCGTTCCCACAACATCGAGCGAATGCTCGCGGGCAGCAATGCGGAAGGCTTCACTGGCGACATCGCCGAGCGCATCGCGCTCGATTTGGTCGCCGTAGCGCGCCTTGATGATATCGAGCGGTACTTTGCCTTTGCGGAAGCCTTCCAACTGGAGATTCTGTTGCACGTCCCCATAGGCACGCTCGAAGTGCGGGAGAAGTTCATCGTAGCTGACGGTGATCTCGACGCGTCGGCGCAGTCCCCCGACTTGGTCAATCGTCGTTTGCACGGGAAAACCTCGTAGAAGTAGTGGAAAAATGCGGGCTCCTTGTGCGGACGGAGAGACTCGAACTCTCACGGGTTACCCCGCCAGATCCTAAGTCTGGTGCGTCTGCCAATTCCGCCACGTCCGCGCGCATCATCGCTTGCGGTGCGCACGCGATGCGAAATTACTGCAGCGATCACCGCATGCGAAGAATCAACCGCTGCCAGTGGTGCATTCTGCCTTCAGCAACAAGAGCGAACGCACCCGACGGTAGCTCCGCAACATCGGCAACAATGCGCTCTGGAGTCACACTCCAGCTCGACTGCCAGAGCGTCCGACCATCGAGCGAGACGATGCGCCACTGCGAGGGTTGCCCAACAAGTGCTGTAGGCGAGTTGAAAAGGGCGTGGGTACCCCAAAGAGGGTCTGGCCATACGTCAATTTCTGATGGATACTGTTGCTCGGCAGCCGAGGCGAGCGCTTCGGCACGTTGGCGAAGTTCTGTGCGATTGCGCCCGAAAAGGAGAAACACCTCGTAGGATCGGCTGCTTGCCGGCAACATCGGTCCAACAAATCGCGCACCGACAGCGACGGATTTATCCCCCAAGCCTCCCATTTGCAGCGACGTCCCGCGCCGGAGCGTTTCCATCTTCCGTTCGGGGAGGAAGTTGCTTACGCGTGCATACGCAGCATCGAGTCCCGCACACTGGAGCTGCGCGTCGCTTTCCCCAGAGCGAACCACTGCAACAACGATCGGATCGCCAGGCATGCGCTCCATCATTTCTGCACACGCGCTTCCGTGATCGAAAAGAAGGCTCACCGCTGAGCTATCGCCTGCTGGAGTCAAATCGAAATCGAAATAGTGACCGACGGCAACATCCGAACATGCGGTATTCCCCACGTTCGAGAGCGTCACTCGAAAGTGCACTGTCTGGCGATCGAGAATCTCGACTATTTCGCTGAGTTCGATCTCGCATGGGGGCGGACTTCCCGATGGCGCCAGGCGCAACACACGACGAGTCAGCGCGCCTTCACTTGGTCGCTCACGTGGGAGAAAAGCATTGTCTGAGCGAAGTGCATCCCCTTCAATTCCACTCCAGACTTGCTCGGTCGGGAAACTGACCACAAAGACACCACCGCCGTAGAGGAGTGAGCCGAGCGATGGAACTGCCAAGCCATCACCTTTGAGTTCCTCACCAGAGCCTGTGTTGCGCCCCAGCCAGCCGTAATCCCCGAGTGAGAGCGCAAGGCTGTCGCGCCGAATTGTCGCCCAATCAGGCGTAGGGTAGAACGGCACAAGTGCAACGTCATGGTACGCAGCGCCGCTACTTCCACGCCCGCTCACCTCGAGACGAAGGAAGTGCAGCGTTGGAGCCTGCTGCGTGATCACCATTGAAAATGGACCGAGCGTGAACTCCTCCTGCGCTGCAACGCTTAGTCGCTCGCGCACGCCGTCAAGCACGACGACGGCATCACTTGCGCCACCCCAGGATTGGATCACCTGGAGTGTCCACCGAAGTTGCGTTCCGCTTCCCAGACGATTGACCATTCGGAAATAGACCAGGACTGTATCACCCTGCTGTGCCCGCTCCAGTGGTGTACCGTCGTGCCGCTGATACGCAACACTTGTCGGAACGATAGCCGGCGTCGAAAATGGATCACGCTCGAGCGCACGACGTGCGTTGACCATGCCGGGGAGAAGAGCTGCAACGTCAGGGTTGACGTTCGATACATCTCGTGCTGCCAAGCGCACGTGTTCGATCGCTTGCAGTGCATCGAGTTGCGGGAAGTGCGAACGGACAAGCGCAAGCACTCCACTAACCATCGGCGCAGCTGCTGAGGTCCCAGAAAAGTAGGTGTAGTCGGCATCCGACAGATTGCCGGTTGTTCGTGCGTTGCTGCCTGGGGCAAGGATACGGCAGTGTGCTCCGATCCCTGTGCCGGGGACAATGCGTCCATCTGTTTCCGTTTCTCCTACGCCGAGCACCCCGGGGTACGCAGCCGGATACATCGGCTGCGTGCCTGTTCCATTGCCGGAAGCTGCGACGATTGCCACGTCATGAGCAAGAGCGAAGGCGATAATGTTCTCCTCGATTGGACTCGGAGCTTGGTCTTCATTGCCCCAACTACAGTTGACAACCTTGCAACCACGAAGCGCTGCGTAGATGAGCGACTCATAGCCAAAGAGGATGTACCCATCGGTGCTATTCGGCGTTGCCTTGATCGGCACGATCCGACACCCCGGCGCAACTCCGCTGATGCCTTTGCCGTTGTTCTGCACAGCTGCGACAATGCCCGCAACGCTTGTTCCATGCCCATCGGTTGGATGGAACACGTTATCGGGAGCAGTGCCATCGGTGCGCCAGGTGATGTTGTAGCCTCGGTAGTCATCAACGTAGCCATTGCCGTCGTCATCAATGCCGTTATTGGGAATTTCGCCAGTGTTGACAGCAATTGCGCCACCGAGATCCTCGTGGGAGAATCGAACGCCGCTGTCGCTGACACCGATGAGCACCGACGCCGAGCCAGTGGTACGATCCCACGCTGCTGGCGCTTCGATGGCTTGCAAGTACGTTT
>RFIK01000067.1 GCA_003695605.1 Chlorobiota bacterium | reverse complement strand
GGCACACTTGCCACAATGGAAGCGAGTAGCACTCGAATTGCCCGTTCGACCGTAGCTGTGCGCTCGCTGCAGGATTGGCTTTCTCCCAGGTTACGATAAACACATCACGCTGATACTCTGCCAGCTGCTCGATGACCGAATGGTACACGCGGAACTTTGTACTATCGCTCGGCGGGTAGGGCTGCTTATGAAGAAAAACAAGCGCTCGTGGTTTTGCCATGTGGCTATGCTGCTTGTTCTCGCATTGGCGGTGATGCTGTGTTCCACGCAGGCACAGCTTGCCCACCAGGAATGGTTGCGGCGATGTGGAGAAGGCGCACCAGGAGCACCACAAGCACGATAGCGCCGCCTTGGTGCACTAACGCTAGTGGCAATGAAACGTGCGTGAGCACCACCAAAATTCCCAGCAGAATCTGCACTCCGAGCATCGCTGCAAGACCCCAAAGCAGTCGCGTGGTTGCTGGAGTATAGCCGCATACTTGCCGCACTGCTCGCCACAGGAGCGGGAGGAGCAGCAGAGCAAGGAGCGGTAGCCACCGATGAACGAACATCACCGTCACCGGTGCTTCCAAAAGGTTCAGCCACGCTGGCTGCACAAACGTAAACAGCCCCGACGGGATGAGCACACCGAACATCAAGGGCCAGCTATCGGAAAGGTAGCCTGCTTTGAGTCCTGCCGTCATACCGCCGTAGATGATCTGCACAGTAAGGATGCCCAGCGCAATCGTCGTTGCTGCGGTCGCGCGATTCCAGTAGAGCCGTTCGATCAGCGGAGCACGGATCGAGCGCAACGTCCAGACGGTAAGCGCAATCAGCGACAGTGCCAGGAGCAAATGCGCAGTAAGCCGAAAATGGCTCACCGCAGGCTGCTCGACTAATCCACTTGCTACCATCAGCCATCCCATGACCGCTTGCCCAACAAAGAGCAAACCAATTGCAAACAACTTACCGCGATGCTCCCGGGGCAGTTTACCACGCAACCAAAGCCACAGAAATGGAACAGCAAAGTACAGCCCTACCGCACGTGCGAGTTGGCGGTGAATCCACTCAATCCAGAAAATGTAGCGGTACTCGTCCAGTGTCATGCCGCGATTGACTTTCTGGTACTCGGGCGTCTGCTGGTACTTAGCGAATTCTTCCTCCCAGGCACGCTCGGTCAGTGGCGGAATTGCTCCACTGATGGGATTCCACTCAACGATCGAAAGCCCCGACCGCGTCAACCGCACAAAGCCACCAACCAATACCATCACCGCAACCAGCACAGCAAATCCTGCCAGCCAGCGGCGAACAAACGTTGCATGCATCGGCATAGGCAATTGAAGTGGAACATCGCTCAATGCTAAAACGCTCGGCAAACGAAAAAATTCCATCGCGCTTTGAATGCCGCACAAAACTACGGGCACCCTGGCAGAGGCAAGGTCTTCAGTGGCACGCGTTCCTTGTTTTGCTGAGGCTTCGTTTGTCTCGAGCCTTAGGGCGGCTTTGGTCGCGCCACTACGATATACTGCACAATCGAAAACGGGCGAGCCAGTCCGAGCGTAGCCAAGTTGAGCAAGAAAAATTTCCAACTCCGACTCCGGTTCACACCAGCAAAATGGACCGCATATCCTGCCGACGTAAACATCTGCTCGATCGTATGCCGCGTGAAAAAACGCAAGTGTGTTCGGTCGAGGATCCCGCTTGGCTCGTACTCGAAGCGGTCGAGGATAATCTTCGCCAGAACACGCGCATGGCGAAGATTTGGGATGCTTGCCACAAGCACGCCCTTGGGCGATAGGAGTGGACGGAGCCTCTGCAACAGCGCCCATGGATCGCGCAAATGCTCGAGCACGTCAGCGCAGAGGATGCAATCGAAGTAGCCAGCAGGGAAGTCGAGTTCCATCGTTTCCACATCGCCACAAAAGACACGGTCGAGCCGCTCGGCTGCTTGCTGCGCTATCGCTGGCACGTACTCGATGCCAACAGCCTCCTCCACACCGAGCGCGTCTTTCGCGTATTGCGCGGTTAGCCCAGCACCGCAGCCGATATCGAGGAGTCGGCGGGTCGCCGGTGGCACGTGGCGGACGACATCGGTGCGAACAAGGTGGTAGTAGGCGGTAGAGTCGGTCACCTGGAGGCAACGCAAAAAATGGTGAACGCTGGAGCAAAATTACTCGCTTACTCGAGGAACCGCCAACGCTCCTGGGGTGGGGGGATCATGCATGATTGCCGACCGAACCACTGGGACCGATACCGTGCGATAAGCCGATAGACACCATCCCGAAGCGGTGCAGGAACAAGAAACACCAGCATCGCAACTACACGCCACCAACCACCGAGCAACCAACAAATGCGCACAACTGCAGCCGAGCGAGTGTAGGTTGCCTGACCGAGCCGGAGAATAACCGTTTCACCAGTCGCAGCGGGGAGTAGCTGGCGCGCTACCGGTGATTGAAGTGACGCAAACCGGAAAATCCCTCGCCGATCGCAGCGTAGAATCCATTGCACGGTGCGATTACAGAGCACGCACTCGCCGTCGAAAAAGATAATCGCAGGCTCAGCATCCATTTGGTGGAATCATCTCCGTGACTCTGTGGGGGCTATGATTTGTACCCCACAGAGGATTCTGTCATTCGGCTAACGAGGCTTCCTGGGCAACGCGGAGCAAGACATTGGCGCGCGCACGCTGGTGCTTGAGCTGATTGCGGCGTGAAAGGTCGGTTTCTCCTTCGAGCTCTGCGTCGAGCCGGTCGCGTTCGGTTCTCACTGCTGCCGTGTCAATTTCCTCGGCACGGATGACCTCTTCTGCGACGATGCTGACGCTGTTGTGTTTGACTTCGACAAAACCACTCATGACAGCGAAGAGATGCTCCTCGCCGTCTGCATCGAGAATGCGCAATGGCCCAAGCTCGAGCGTCGAGATGATCGGCGCGTGATTGACCAACACTTGGAAGGGAGCCAGGCCCCCCGGCAGCGTCACTGCTTGCGCAGAGCCGCTGTAGAGCGTGCCTTCTGGGGTGACGATTTCAACGTGCAAGTGTGTTGCGCTCATCGTAGCTCCATCCCGTTAGAGTGCGCCTGCTTTCTTGGCGGCATCAATGACTTCGTCAATGGTGCCTTTGTAGGAGAAGAACTGTTCGGGTACCTCGTCGAGCTCGCCATCGAGAATTGCCTTGAAGCCAGCGATGGTGTCCTCGATCTTGACGTAACGTCCTGGGAAGCCTGTAAACTGCTCTGCAACGTGGAAGGGTTGCGAGAAGAACTTCTGAATTTTCCGTGCACGATAGACCGTGAGCTTGTCTTCTTCGGATAGCTCGTCCATGCCGAGGATGTTGATGATGTCTTGCAGGTCCTTGTACGCTTGGAGCGTGCTTTTGACGCGCATTGCTGTTTCGTAATGCTCGCGACCGACAACATTCGGATCGAGAATCCGCGAGGTTGACTCGAGTGGGTCCACAGCGGGATAAATTCCCAACTCCGCAATCTGACGGGAAAGAACGGTTGTTGCGTCCAAGTGCGTGAACGTATTGGCAGGCGCTGGATCGGTGAGGTCGTCTGCTGGTACGTACACTGCCTGGACGGATGTAATCGAACCGCGATCGGTCGAGGCGATGCGCTCTTGGAGTGCCCCGAGCTCAGTAGCCAGCGTCGGCTGGTACCCGACTGCCGAGGGCATGCGTCCCAGCAGAGCGGAGACTTCCGACCCTGCCTGAACGAAGCGGAAGATGTTGTCAATGAAGAGCAGCACATCGCGCCCCTCTTCGTCGCGGAAGTATTCAGCGATCGAGAGTGCCGTCAGTGCGACGCGGGCGCGCGCACCAGGTGGCTCGTTCATTTGCCCGAAGACCATCGCGGTTTTGTCAATGACCCCCGACTCAGTCATTTCAAGGTAGAGGTCGTTGCCTTCGCGCGTGCGTTCGCCGACACCACCGAAGACCGAATAACCGCCATGTTGTTTGGCGATGTTGTGGATCAGCTCTTGGATGATCACCGTCTTTCCGACACCTGCGCCACCAAAGAGGCCGGTCTTTCCTCCTTTTGTGTAGGGCTCGATGAGGTCAATGACCTTGATGCCCGTTTCGAACATTTCCTTCTTGGTCGAAAGCGAGGAAAACTTCGGTGCTGGGCGGTGGATGCTGTAGCGTTTGCGCGCAGGGATTGGTCCCTTTTCGTCAATGGGGTCACCTGTGACGTTGAGCAAACGTCCGAGCACTTCAGGTCCGACGGGGACGGTGATTGGCTCCCCGGTGTCGTAAACCTTCATGCCGCGTACAAGTCCGTCGGTTGAATCCATCGCGATTGTCCGGACGCGATCTTCGCCTAAGTGCTGCTGCACTTCACAAATGAGAACTTCCTCAGCACCACCTCCATCGAGTGCGGTACGTGGAATCTTGAGTGCGTTGAGCACCGGTGGCAAGTGCCCATCGGGAAACTCAACATCAACCACCGGACCGATTACTTGGACGACGAAGCCTTCACTCATGGGAACGTTACCTGTAGTGTGCAGTGGTAATGATACCTGCTTCAGCTCGCCATCGAGGAGCAGAGCATGTGCTATCGTAAGCACAAAAATACGGTGCTTTTCCTCCTTGCAAGAGATGTGTGGGTCTTGCTTCCGTGCTGTGTTGTCCTCGCAGGGGAGGAGAATTGAAGCTCGCCTCTTTGTGAAGTTGTTATTTCTTCATCCTACGCCTGAACCGTTTTTTGTTCACTTCTTATCCAGCCTCCCTGAGTCGAACAACCAACTGTTGCTGAACACGGGAGCATCGTTGTCGGACCGCTGCAGGCTGCAGTCCTACCAGTTGAGCAATTTCTTCATGCTCGAAATCAAGCCACCGTGCAAAAAGGAAGAATAGCTCTTCACACGAAAAGTGGTGTAGCACGCTGAGAAGATCGATACGCGAAGCGACAAGTTCTTCAGGATTCAATGATTGATCGGTGAATAGCTCGTCGGGGCTCGGATGTTCAGCTTGATAGGACTCGCAGCGAGCGACGTCTGGGATCAGTGCAGCAAGAGGAATCGAAGGCTCATGATCTCGGAGCCAGTTCCGTGCAGCACCGAAAACGATGTTGACAAGGCGCACGTCGTCGAGAAATTCCCACTCCCCATTGGGGAATTTGTTCAGCATCCGGGCAAGGCCCTCACACCATGCATCCTCGGCAAGTTCTTGATCGGAGCAGATCCCACGTAATAGTCGAACTACTCGCCCTCGAAGCGATTCGAGACGAAGCGCTGCATCTGCCCGTTGAGGCAGGGGGATTCCCTCTGGCTTGCCACGCTCCTCTATCGGGGGGGGTTCGAGTCCGGAACTTTCCGTTTGCGTGCCATTGCGCCATCCTCTTGGCTACCAACTCCGAAACTCTTCGATACGCGAGCGTAACCGCTGCTTGAACGTCGCCAGCGGTACGCTTGTCCCCCATCCGAATTCGTTCCACGGCATCCGCACAACGAGTTCGCTTCCTTCTTGCTCGATCGCGTATGCCGCAGGGCTGACTTGGAACCAATCCATTGAATTTTCACACTCCATATCGATCATCATTGGTGTCAACATGTGCCAATCTCCCACTGAGTCACCGTAGCACCGAATTGCATAGACAAGCATTACCATGTACTCCTTGCCCGGATAAATGGAATCGCCCATGTAACGATCCCACGGCGGATAGATCACATCAACATAACCTCCAATCCTGTATCGAGGAATGTACGTGAACTGCAGACATGTTCCCGTGCTCAGCACCGATGGAGCAGGAGCCATATTCTTGACAGAACCTCTGCCTCTCCAATGCGAGTAGGTCGGATCGCAGGCAGGCGCGACCTGGCCTTTGAGAACGTCCAACACTTGACACGTCGTGACGATGAGATTTTCTTTGGTATGGATCGTATCGTCAACTCTTACATGGAGAATGTAATCAGCACGCAGTAATGCTAAATCACGGTACTTATTTGCTGTGTCGCTTCCCCATGCTCTCTCGATCGCGCCGAGGATCTCACTCCCGATCATGTAGGGATTAAGACCATACAAACCAACTCGATACCGCGGTGTACTCAGCGTAGCCTCATAGAGCATCGGATTGTAGTCGCACATCGCGAACATCGAACGCACCATCTTCCGCAACGTATCATCATCGAAAGACCCGCGACGCTCCAGGAACTCGCTCATGCGATAGTCGCTCTGCTTGTTCCGGGATGCCCAATTCGCTGAATCCAGTCCGATGTATCCAACGAGCACATCGTAAGGCATGTAGATCGAAAGTGGCGGCAACCGCTGCGGCCAGGGTAGTTGGTAGATCAAGCTGTGGTCACCGCACGCATTTCTCGGTAATTGCGCCAGCGCACTTGCAATGCACACCACTACCGTTGCAATGTACCTGTTCATCGCTACCTCCACAGTTCAGCAGTGAAACATCCAACGTATCGCATTGTCTTCATGCTATTCATGGAACAATGATGGTTCGAAGGCAGCGCTCACCATTGACCTCTACCACACAAAAATACACACCCGACGCACCATGCAAAGGCACTTCGATCGTCGTGTTCCCACCACTATACCACTGTGCCGGAATCTCTTCGAGCAGCCGCCCACGAACGTCATAGATTTGCAGTCGAATCAACGCACCACCAGAGGGAATTGTCAGCTGCAGCCTCTGCCCTTCGGCCTCACGTGGCGCTGTCTGATCAATACGCACCGACGCAAGCTCCGGGCAGTAGAGCTTTGCGAACATACACCGATCATGTTCGGTGAATCCTCGCCCATTCATGATACCTTCGTAGCAACACCGGCACCGCTCTGGATTGTCTCGACGAAAGTTCGCATCTTGAAAACAGGTGTCGCAGACTGGTGCATTGCACTGATGCCCGAACCCGTAGATGTGCCCAATCTCATGGGTCAAGATCGTGCAGAGGTCATACGCATAATACTGGCTTCGGGCACTGGTGTCAATCTTCCACGCAGCTTCCCAAAAGCGGCGATTGTAAAAGAACCGACGCGGCATCCCCATTTCGTCCAATCCGACATAACGCCAATCCCTATTCGTTCCGACGTACCAAGGCGTGCTATTAATTCGAATCTCAAAGCTGTCACACAGCGCAAAATAACTATCACCTTGCTGCCACCACCACCAGGGTATGGCATAGGCTGTAACTCTACTCCCCTCATAGAAAAGAGAATCTTCTTCAGTAGCGAATGCACTCTGACACGACACTGACAGGTCTGATTTTCCCAGCCGCAGATGCACGACCAGGCACGTGCTGCATAGCAGAAATCCTCCCAGAGATACTCCGCGGAAAACACACGTCGCCGCACCGTTGTATCCTCTGGGTCCGGCCACCATACCTCAGAAAATGGGGGAGGATAGGTACTATCGAGTACTAAGCATATCGGTAACTGGGCACTCACTGCACGCCGGGGATATTCAGTACACCACGCTCCCGCACATGGCTGCAAATTGTAAAGAAACCGTACACACGGTGTACACTGCGCTCCCCATTTGCACCAACTATTGCTCACCCATTCGCTGCTGTTGCAGTCCAGCTGCCCATGTACCCCAATGGCAGTTCCCACACTAAGCAGCAGACCAAGAACCACTCTTCCGCTGCTCATGACCATGCTCCTAAGCTGGTGAGACCTCACTTCGTGGAGATAATTGCCGGTGTCTATTAGCCTAAGTCAAGAATCATAGGTGGGTGTGACATCGCTGTGAAATAATGTTCTGTCCCCCTACAGTGCCATCTCCACTTATGGCTTCGCAGTCGGAGAAAGGAGATATCGCCCTTGCAGCCGATCGAATCTTCTTCGGCCACTACGAAACAGACCCATGATCGTTAGGATGTGAGAAAGAGTGTTCCCCGTAGTCAATTGCAATGGTCGCATTGCACCCACACGTGCACCGAACCTTGATCGCTCGCACGATGCCGTAGGTATCTTTTTCCACAAGCACAGTCATTGCGGGAGCATGATGGTCTGCCTCGTGGTAGATTGTCACTGGCTCTGATGCTTTTGTTACGAACTCAGCAGGGAGGTAGCCCCCAGCAGGCACCCCCCGGCGCACTGCTGAAATGTGCGAAAGCTCAAGCCAATCTTTGAATGACTCCTCTGCGGAATGATAGCGATGCACTTGCTCCTGGTGGTAGCTCTGCTCAGCGGTGTTCATTCTATTCAGCAGTGATTGTGTCCCGTCCGACTGACTCTCCAGTGCCAAGTGCTGCACGGAGCTCGACGAAGAGCTGCTCACATGTTGCGAAAAGATCGCTCACAATTGCTGCGTGCTCATCTTCCTTCCTAGCCAACGCCTCGATGCTGGAAAAATAGGGAGTACCACCGGATTGAAGGTCCATCCCCGCATGTGCAATGTCCGCGATTGCAGCGCAGGCGTGATACGTCGAGTAACACCGAACCTGCAACTGCACCAGATGCTGCTGGAGGGCGTCGAGTACTTCTCGAATGGTAAAGCCCTCAGCGTGGTTGCTGCGTTTCTGCACGGTACGTTGGGCGGACACATCGGAACTATCAACAGAAACTACCATCGGGTATATCTCGACAATCGGTAAACTGTACGTTAAGTTCTCGGCTCGTGAGACATTATCGGCACATTCCCCGAAACGTTGAGCCTGCAAGAGTGAAGCTATTGCACAAACACCTGCTCCACTTTCTCGCCACGAGGGGAAATTGCCACAAGTACATACCACCCATGTGGCAATGAATCAGCACGGAAGCAGAGGGTACTGCCGTCGTAGGTGTATGGAAGGGTGTAACGCCTTCCATCGAGTGCGTAAATATTCAACGACTCAGGCTGGAAAGGAACAGGAACTACAATTGTGCCATCAGCAAGTAAGAGTGCTAATGAATGCGTTCGACGTGTGTCATTGACTGAGAGCACCTGCGAGGGTGTAAAGTACACTCGCACAAGGAATCGCTCCAGCTCCGCATAAGACCCGCTGATGGTATCGGCACCTTTAGGACCGAAAGCAAAGCGGACAAGTGCTCCTTGCAAACGGTCGCTGACGACCACAGAATCAATCCCGCGGGGGAAGGGATATTCCCAGCGAAAGATGAGCAAGTCACCGCGCCCAGCAAGTTTTGGCGATATGTTAAGACTATACTCGCGGTAGAAGTGCTCCTCAGCACTATCTGGGTACGGGCGGAAATCGGCGTAGCTCAGATCACCGATTCCATCTGTGACTATCTCCCAAGCTGCATGGAATCCGCTCGGTGGGTGTCCTGGCAAAGGAAACTCACCGAGCGAAGGGTCAATCCCATCGGTAGCCGTCGAATCAATGCCACAGCGCAATGTAAGACCTGAGCTTCGCTCATCGCTTACTATAAAGCGGAGCTCGATATGCGGCTGCTCTTGTGCAAGGAGTGCAACAGCTATGAGGAAACAAAAACTCACGCGGCTCATGAGACTCTCGTGGATTGTATGATAATGCAAAAGGGCACGTTCCAGAAGTGAACGTGCCCCCTTGACGACGTATGACTTCGACGCAGTGCCGTTAGCGCACGATGGTGATACGCTCGACAGCGGTGTAGATACCACTCGAAACCTTCACAACGTATGTACCCGCAGGAAGTTCTGCGGTATTGAGCTCGAGTGTTGTTTCGCCTGGCGTGACCGTACCGCTGTATAGCTGGCGCACGCGCTGCCCAAGTGCATCGTAGATATCCACTGTCGCAACACTCGTTTCTGGAACAGTAAACCGTACGAGTCCGGTTGTTTCGACGGGATTCGGGGTAACATGGAGGCTGTAGCCGATCTCTGCGGGTGTTTGACGGAGAAGTCGCACTGCTGTAACGTTTGGATCGTTGATCGTGGCACTTGCTCCCGGGAGGAGCTTGCCAAGCTCAGTTCCGGTGGTTGCATCGAGTATTGTGTACGCATGTGTGCTCTTCGCGAGCCGGAGAGTGAGTGGATACTCTGCACCGTGGATACGCACGACTGGGTTTGCATCAGTTGCGATGAGCGTATTGGTAGCGAACCGAACATCGAAGGTCCCTACTGGTGGAAGCGGTGGCATTTCTCCGATAAGCTCCGAAGGACGGAGGTCGGTAACATAGAGCACACCGTTGCGATGGGCTGCATCGAGGATAGAGAGCTCTGCTGCCGATTGGAGCAGTGTGCTGAGCTCATCACTTGGTGCATTCCCTCGCGTTGTTGGAGCAGACAGGTTATAGAAGCCTTGCCCGCGGACTTTGATCCAGTATCCTTTGCCAGGTGTCAGCTCTGAAACAGCGCGGTAGCCGCGATTTGTCTGGTATTCGTAGACAAACGTCAGCGGGACGCGAATTGGTGGTGTACCACCCAGTGTTGCCGGTTCAAACGTGATCCGATCAACACTGACTGGCACCGAGAGCGCGCCAACCGTATTCCACCCGTCATAGACGCGAACAGGGAAAAGACGGCTGTTGATCTGCTTGACGAGGACACCAGAAATGATGGTTGTATCAGGATTGGGGAAACGAACAAAATAGCCAACCCCAACCTTGAGGCGTTCCTCTTGTTGGTAGATGTCCTGTGAGAATTTGATCGGCGTGACGCCCTGCAAGTTCGGGAAGACGACAGAATAGAAGTTGTCCGAGGGTCGAACTGGTAACGAGACCAAGTTCCAGCCTTTGGCATTCATCGTTTGGCGTACTGCGCGGGCGGGGGTGTACTCGATATCAAATGCGGTGACTTGTGCATCGCGGATGGTGTACGACATCGTCCCATCTGGATTTGGTGTTGCATTACGCATATCCACACTAAAGATCTGCCCGCCTTCGATATCACGCAGGAAGAGCTGTGCACCATCCGGGAACGAGCGCGGATCCCATGTTACGACGACTGGGTAGTTCAACGCACCTCCTGCAGAGAAACGCACACGGTAGACAATCGTGGTATCGTCGTAAATGTTTCGAATGTCACGAGATGAAAATATTCCTGTAAAGTCGCCCAAGCCATTATCTTGGGAGCCATCGGTTGAATTTATTGGGAAAAACCGTGCATAAAACTGGGCATTGTTCGGTGGAGTTTGGTAGGCGAACTCACCGAATAGAGAATCTGCATTGACCGTTGCACGTAATCCGGTTCCGAAGAGGAGTCGTGTTTGTTGTGGTGTTGGCGCAGAATTACGAATCTTGAGCTCAATCCCGCGTGGTGCCCAGACGGTGGAAACACCATTATACGTTTCATCGGGGACGCGAATGTAGAGGAATGTTACCCTCAGCCGCACCGGGGAAATTTCGACATCCTCAGAGCGGAAGGTAATGTATCCTTCATACTTGCCTGCAAACTCATTCGGATCTTGAATATTCGGATCATCGAATCCTACAGCATTCGGATCACACACAATATCGAGATTCAACAACGGATCGGGTATGTTTGGTTGATTGTTGTTGACTGCGTCAGGGAAACCAATGCCGTTTGGTGGACCGAGAATATTCCGATCGATGTAACCAAGTGTTGCGCGGCGGACAACACCGGTCGGGTTCAGTTGTTTGAAGGGGCCTCCTGCAGACACACCCTGGAATAGTAGCCATGGTTGATCTGATTCCACGATGATATTCTTCGCACGAACACCATCAGGTTTAAGCGTTACGTTGACACGTACACGTGCTTGTGCTTGGCCTTGCAGCACGGGGTCCAAGTAAACGACGCGAGAAATTGCAAAGAGACTATCGCCGTTGTTTACATTGACGACGGCAATTTCATTTGGATCGAGCCCAGTGGGTTGAGGAAGAAAATCAAAGCGTCCAGGATTATAGATATGCGCATAAATCATGCCTACTTCAACGTCATTGACCGCAGCTGGCTCGATACCTGTTCGCTGATATCGTATACCCGCCAAGTATCGATCTTTGTTGATCCTTCCTTGTATTGGATAATTCACATCACCTGGGAATGGTGACTCGTTGATGACGTCGAGTGTGTTATAGTAGATAGAGTCGGGAGGAATTGCAAGTGGAGATACGTCGCTTTCCAAGAGTCCCGGTCGTCCTTTTACTTCCAATTTGATGTAGCACAGTGGCATATAATCAAATCCATTGCAATCCTGTACTGTAGGATCGCCCGTAAGTGGCAGTGGTGTGCTCGATTGCATCACAACATTTACTCTTCGCCCTCTGAGACGATTGTTTGTGATGGGGATGAGTGGTTCGTAGAAAGTTTGGTACGTTGTGTCAGGAGCATCATTCCATGAAATTTGCCATCCATCGGCAATGGTTGGTACATCAAAGCCATCTAATCGCACATTCGGATGCGTTCCACTGTAGACCGGTCCGCGAGTTTGCACACCTACAGCACGGAATGCGGAACTGTCGTATTGGAACTTGAAACGAATGCTGTAGATCGGACGTGCTTGATATCCTCCAGCTGTAACCCAGCAGTTCTTGATGAAAACTGGCACAAGGATGTATCGAGGCTGATTTCCTACTGCTGCTGGCACCCAGAGACGACCGTCTGGATAGAATGAAGGGTTGTAGCCACCTTCACGTCCTGTCAAACTCAACTTCGGAATCTCAGGACGAACTGGTTGAGCATCCAACACAGTCGTAAAGAGCATCCCAAGAAGCAAGGCGGCAAGCGCAACGGACTGTTGCACTCTACGTTGCCCGAAACGATAACCACGATTCATGACCACTCCTGTGAGTTGGTGAAGAAACATTATTGCACGCATTGCAATCATCGTAATACTGTTCGAATGTCATTGCCATCTCGCATGCGGATAAGCACTGGGTTCCAACGGTCTGCTTGAACAGTGACTGGCTGACCAGTAAGTGCGACTTTGCTTGTGAAACGGCCAAGCGAATCCCACACGACAAGCTCTATTGCTTGTTCGGGGAGATCCCACAGTTTCCATACATCACCAACTTGAGCATATCTGAAACTGGAGGTTGGCTGATTTGGTACACTCAGTGTCTCAGATGGTACGATATGGATCGTATCACCCTTGACTGACGCTACACATGCGCAGCGTGGCAGTTCAGGGACAACCTCCAGACGCACCGGCTCGAAGCGGGTAAGCAGCGCACTGCATGTGACGATTACCTTTCGCACTCGAAGTGGTGATGGGCTCTGAACGTACACATTCTGCTCTGTTGAATCAATCGACTCAACGAAGAGTACGAGTGAATCGCTTGCTGCGAGCTGTACGCTTTCGAGACGGAGCCCTCCACTTCCTCGGAGTCGAAAGGACCATGCACGAATACGAGACGATGGGATGTTGAACTCGATAGGGAGTTCAAATCCTGTGCCTTTCGCCACCGATGCAGTGTCGTACGGAAACTGTGCTGTCAAAGAGCTGCTTGTATACTCGACCGCTTCGATCGTTGTAGTACCGAGCTGCCCGTACTGAATGTTCGCTTCCGCGTTTTTCTCCGGCGGAAGCACGAGTCGGACTGTCGTTGTATCTGGGCAATCGCCGCGATAACGGAAAAGCAATCCGCACAATGGTCCTGTCCCTCGCAGCGGACGTGTAACGTTGAACGCATAGACACGAACCGTTGCTGAGTCTATCGCACCACTTCCGCTATAGTCAGCACCTTCTGCAAGCGTGCCTGTAAAAAGCGGTGCGACAAACTGGAGTTTAGCTGGATCATATCCGACTGCGAACTCAAAGAGCAGGAGGCTATCGCTTGCATAGAGTGGCGTACTCAAGGAAATCGTCACCACTACTTGCTTGTCACCGCAAAGATTTGCTGTGCTAAGCGCTGCAAGCTGTACATCAACTATCCGCTGTGCACGGACTGGAACCCAGAGCAGCAATACTGCTACCAGTATCCTACCGATCAAGGATGATACTGGTGACAACATTGCCGATTCCATTGCCTTCCAGCCGGCAGAAATATGTGCCGTTCGGCAATGAATTGCCCATCTGATCAGTACCATTCCATGTCACCGGAAGCGTGCCTTTCGCCATGACACCGCTGGCAAGCGTCGTAACACGCCGGCCTTGTGCATCGTAGATGGCAAGCGTGTAGATGCCTGGCGTCGGAATCGTCGTAAGAATCGTTGTTGTTGTCGTCAATGGATTTGGCGATGCAGTGATTGTCGTCTCCACCTGCTCACTTGCAGTAATGCGGATGAACTTATCACTTTGGCGGTCACCGTTGAACTCGACATCCGTCACGCGCAGGACTTCTACTGTACTTGGTATCGTTAGCCATGCCACGGGTTCGACGGCGCTAAGTTCAACCGACCCTGCAATAGCAACGCGACTCCCGTGCGAGAGAGCAATCGAATTTTCCTTCGCCGTTAGTTCCACGCTTTCGATCGGGACGCCTGCATCGAATGCAATACTAAACGGACCGGTATTCTCACCATCAAGATAGATCGGCACGCGGAGCATACTACCAACCTTGACCGCTTCCTGGGTTCGCAACTCAAACGTGCGTGCTCGTTCGTAGGCTAGCTTTCCGGCTGGAACAACCGAATCGATAAGCCATGGCAACTCAGGAATTCGCCCACCGAGATAATGCATGATCAATGCTGCATCGTAGGCATTCACATAGAAGTAAATCGAACGGATATCGAGCGAGTTATCATTCGGCAGATCGTCGGTGTAATACAGCGAGCGCGTGCGGATCTCACGGCGATGCCGTGTGGTATCATCCGTATTATCCCACTTGCGTGTGGAATAGTAGTACCTTCCATTGTGATCGACATCACCTTTGAACGCTGGTCGACGATAGAGACTGTCGAGTGGGATACCCGTTGCAACCGCACGGAGAATAGTCAATGCATCATTTGCCGTAACGAAGATATTCTGCGGACGCCCTGCATGACGTTCTCCTGGAGCTTGGGAGAAGTCCGCATCACCATCGCCCCACACATCAAGCCGAACGCGTGGAATTGCCTGGAAGACAATTGTTGTATCGGTAGCCCCCGATGGTGGCCAAACATTTGTCAATCGTGTCGAGGTACGGGCAACGTTGATATTTCCACCAAACTCAAGCCCGTTGATCCAGTCCCCTTGAGGGGAAGTTCCCTTCAAACCCACCGAAGCATTCCGGGTGACTACGATCTGTTGCGGTGTATTGGGATTGCCGCCGATCGTTCCATATGCAAACTCAATGTCGCCTTGGAAATTGCCAATAATCTGTGTTTGCTGATAGAGATAAACTTGGAAATTACCGACTGATGACGGTACTGTTTTGTCATTGATGTTGAGGTTCCGCCATTCGACACAAAAAGCCTGTCGTCCACCAACAGTGACAAGACGTGTCAATACTTGTGACGGCATGTATTGCGGCTGCGTTGGCGGACCGACACGCATGTAGTGGTCACCCCAGAAGGGTGCGACAACGTTTTGAGGAAACTGCGACCCATCGAACAGACGTGTTGCAATGTTCATCCCCACCAAGCCAAGCGGCATAGTTGGATCATCAAGGAACATGATGAATCCATTGACATTGATGGCGATGTGGTTGTAAATCGTTCCGTTGAACTCAAAGGGGAAGGGAAGCTGTGCGACCACAAATCCATCATTG
>RFIK01000066.1 GCA_003695605.1 Chlorobiota bacterium | reverse complement strand
TGGGGAGTTCACCGTTGTTGCCGTCGGTCACCAGAAAGGGCGAGACACAAAATCGAACCTTTACCGCAACTTTGGAATGCCCAATCCAGAAGGCTACCGCAAAGCTGCACGACTGTTCCGATTGGCGGAAAAATTCGGGCGCCCGGTCGTGACGTTCCTCGACACCCCTGGTGCGTTCCCAGGAATTGAAGCCGAAGAGCGCGGTCAAGCGGAAGCAATCGCGCGGAACCTGTTCATCATGGCGCAGCTGAGGGTGCCAATTGTCGTTGTCATCATCGGCGAGGGCGCTTCGGGCGGTGCACTCGGCATCGGCGTCGGAGACCGAATTGTGATGCTCGAAAATGCCTGGTACTCGGTCATTGCACCGGAGTCGTGCTCTTCGATTCTCTGGCGCAGTTGGGATTACAAAGAGCAAGCTGCCGAGGCGTTGCAACTCTGTGCAGTCGATCTGGAGCGACATGGGATCATTGATCGCGTCGTTCCCGAGCCGATTGGTGGAGCGCACCGCGATCCACAAACGATGTTTGCAACGATGCGCCGCATCTTGCTCGAAGAGCTCGCGGGGTTATCCTCGGTGCCGCCGGAGGAGCTTGTCAAGCGGCGGCATGAAAAATTTGCACGTATGGGTGTATGGGAAGAACTGGCCGTCGAACAATAAATGCGCGGGGCAATCGTTGCTACACCTGCATAACGGACAGTGCGAGCACGTGCTCGTAGCACCACATGAATCCACCACCGCAGCGAGAAGCAGGGGAAAGCTCCGGCAGAGCAGATGCCCCATGGAACTTTCCCGTGTGGTGTTCGCCGATGATGTTTGTGTGTGAGATGTGAACCACTCTGCATTGGAGGAACGATGGTGAACTTGCAAGACTACGACGACGCGGACATGCCATCGAATGGGCACGAGGGGTCCGATGACCAACCTGCCTATCGCCCACCGCGGCGCCGCATCCTACGCTCTGTGTTGAGCGTTGATCCAAACCAGCCGCCTCAACCATCGGCTGATGACCAGCGCCGCTTTTTCCCACCGGAGCAACCAGAACGCTGGAATCGTTCGCCGTGGGACTACCGCCAACCACCGGCAAGTCAGTACGATCGAGGGTACGTGCCGGCACGCCGTCCGTACCGCGATCGTGGATTTCGTCGGGACCGGACGCCGGGATTCGATCGTCGAGGGCACGGGCGCTACCGCCGCCGTATACCGTACATTGACCCCGCTGATCGCAATCGCCTGACGCCACGGCCGACGACGATCGTCCGTGCGCTGGTGCGGTTGCTCTACTGTTCGCGAAAACTTGCAAAACGCGCCATCAGCGAGCATGTTGTCACCGTCAACGATCGCATCGTCCGCGAACCAATCTACACGGTCCGCTTGCTCTACGACACCGTTCGCGTGGATGGGCTCTTGCTCCACCATACACCGCACAACATCTACATCATCATCAACAAGCCCCGTCGGCATGCAGGCTGCCGCGAGCCGAACACGCGGCATGTGTTCAACTTCCTGATGAAAAAGCGCGACTGGTACATTCCCATCGGGCCACTTGGAAAGAGTGTAGGTGGATTGGTTGTCGTCACCAATGACGCCGAACAACGTGTGCCAGGCAAGAGCCTGTTCGACCTGATGGAGAAAGAATACCACGTCAAAGTGCACAAAGCGCCAGCCAAACGTACTCTTGCGACGATTGCAGCTGAACTCGAAGCTCTCGATGCAGCCAACGACGGCGTCGTACGCGTCGAACTCCTCCGCAAGACAAAGCGTTATGCTTGGCTTTCGATCGTGGTGATCAAGGCTGGCGTCCATGACCTTTTCCGCATCCTCAAAGGTGCAGGCCTCGAGGTGATCGCGATGGACCGCTATCGCATCGGCACGCTGACGCTCGATGGCCTCAGCCCAGGCTCGTGGCGACGACTAACGCAAGTGGAACTGGCGAAGATCTTCCCTGCAGCAGTACCACCACCGGTCATCGAACCGCTGGCGGAGCAAGAGCCCTGGCGTGCACTCTACAACCGCTGGTATCGCCCAATCCATGGGCGGCAAGAGTGAGTTGCTCGTCCAAGTTCATGTAGTGCGTCCTACGCGCGGGGAATGGCAGCATGTAGTGCTCCGGCGTCGCCAGGATGATGGAGAGTTCCCTGCGTTGTGGCAAGTCATCACAGGTCGCCCCACTTCTGATGAATCGCCATTTGATGCGGCGCAGCGTGAACTTGCGGAAGAGACACAGTTGACTGCGCTCGAATGGTGGTCCTTGCCGCTTTCGGCATCGTTCTATGACGTGCGTCGCCAAGCGCTGGTTTTCGTTGCAGCGTTTGGTGCAGTAGTTGCTCCTGACGCCGAACCACATCTGACGGAGCACAGCACGTACCGTTGGCTGCGTGCACGTGCTGCAGCAGCGATCGTCGCTGTACCTGCGCACCAGGAGGGAGTCGCCGCCTTCGACTACTTGCTTACCGAACAGCACCGCAAACCACAGCTCCGCCAGCTTTACTGCATCGTCGGATAGCGCACGAGCGCGTTGTATATTCGCAGCCCGCGTCTTTATGACAGCGGTGTAGTGGTTCACTATCGGTATTCGAAGAGCAATGAGCCAGCACGACCTCCGTCCCGACGCAGCAGCATCTGCAAAGACAAGCGACACATCTCCGGCGGAATCACCTTCGGCAACTGAGCACGCAGCATCGCAACTGATCGAGGAACAAGCGCCTGTTCCCGCTGCTGCACCGAATCAGCAGCCGGCCCCTGAGGCCACAGTCGCTTCGCCAGAGGCAGCTCAAGTGGTCAGTAGCACGCCTGATCGCCCGCCCGCCAGCGACGCAGGCTCTGCGGAAGCTCCACGTGAGACTGCAGCGACTGGTGCTGAGCCAACACCACCGATGGCGCAAGTACCTTCAGTGCAACAGTCGCACGCAGAGCCACGGCCATTTGAGAAAATCGAGCTTCCTCCAGCAGAAGAAAAGCCTGCGCCAGTGGCCGTTACCGATGAGTTGCTGGCTCGTCTGCAAGACATCATGGGGCGCGGAGAGGTCATCACCGTCCACGTCGCGCAACGGATTCGCGGAGGCTTGCGTGTGCTCTACGACGGCATCAAGATGTTTTTGCCTGCTTCGCAGTTCTTCCTCAAGAAGACCCCATCGAATGACGAACTCCAAGCGGCCGTAGGGAGTGATATTCCCGTGCAGATTGCCGACATTGTCAAGGACGAAGCAGGGCGCATCTCGTTCGTTGTTTCCCGTCGAAACCTGCTGCGGGAGGAGTTCTACCGTCGCATCAAGGTCGGCGATATCGTCGAAGGCGTCATTACCTCTGTCCAGAGCTTCGGGCTGTTCGTTGACATCGGTGGCTTCGATGGGCTTGTGCACATCTCCCGTGTATCGCATCGGCCGCCGGCAAATCTTGCAGATGCTTTCAAACCGGGCGACACAGTCCGTGCACAAATTATCGAAATTGACCCTTCGCACGATAAGATCTCGCTGAGCATGAAAGCGCTCGAGCCATCGCCATGGCAAACAGCACTTGAACGCTACCGTGTTGGCGAGCGATCGAGCGGTGTGGTAACACGACTTGCGCCGTTTGGTGCGTTCGTCGAGCTAGAACCAGGTGTCGAAGGGCTTATCCGCAATAGTGAGCTCTCATGGATGCGGCGTGTTCGCCATCCGAGCGAGATTCTCCGCGAAGGAGAAAACGTTGACGTTGTTGTGCTCGAGATCAAACCCGAACGTGGGCAGATTGATCTTTCGCTGCGTCGAACAACGGAAAACCCCTGGCCAGCGATTGCAGCAAAGTATCCGCGTGGGATGCACACAACAGGTGTTGTGCGAGAAGTCAGCGGACCTGGCGTTTTGCTGACCATCGCTGGCGAGGTGGATGCATTTATGCCGCGTTCGCAGATGCGTCCTGTGCTCAAGGGCAAGCGGATTCCGTACAGTGTCGGCGATATCGTGGCTGTCACTGTCGTGGACGTTTCGGTCGAGACGGAGTCGTTCATCGTTGCTCCTCGCGTCGAGCCGGAAGAAGAGCTCTTTGGTCCACCGCGTGAAGGTGCGCAACCGCCCAAGCAGGAACCAGCGCGTACCGGCAACCCGCGGAAAATCACGCTCGGTGAGCTTCTGAGCGAGGAAGAGCGGCAGCGCCTGTACGGTGGCTCCGAGTAGGATTCGGACGGAGACGGGGTACCGCCGATGCGGAGCGCCTGGAAACTCCTTGGACTGGCGGTAGCAATTCTGCTCCCTGTCGCTCGAGCGCAGCAGGTTCAGCCTCCTCTCCGACCCGAAGAGCGATCGCCTGCGTCGGTCCTGCAGGAGCGATCGTACCCAGTCATTCAACCCGATACCCTCCCTGGTGGTAAACCAACGGAGTTCCTCCCTGAGCAGGATACGTTCTATCTCCGCGCTCTGCGCTTGCAGGTGCCTCCATCGGTGCGATTGGCACTCGATGTCGAACGAATCATGAGCAACTTCGAAATTGTTCGCCGTAAACCGGAGCTGGAATCCCCCTGGCAGGCAGCGCTCCGCAACATGACACTCTCCGCACGTACGCTTCTTCCTGAAGGGCGCGAGATGGTGCAACGGCAGCTTGCGATTGCCAGCGCGACAGCAATACCGGTAAGCCGCGGAGGGCAAATCGGTACCGTCAGCATTCCGATGAGTGCGATTGGGTCATTCCTCGGGATCAGCGAGGACGTCTCGCCGCGGATTTCCTATCGTGTCCGCGAGTCTGCGCGCGTTGTTGCAGTCGTCTATTCGACAACAGCGCTCATCGTCCGACGCCTGCTCGACCAGGAGCAGCGTCCCGGCATGTACGAACTGGAATGGGATGGCCGCGATGATAGCGGCCGCCGGATGCCCGACGGTGACTACGTGCTCGAAGTTCGCATCGGCGATCGGGGAATCGAACGCAAGCGTGTGGTGTTATCGCAGCCATAAGAACACGTTGCACCAGTAGAACAGCTGCCCATGCGAATTCTCGTTGTTGGAGCAACTGGCTTTCTTGGCCGCGCCGTTGTTGAGTACTTCGACAAGCAGGGCGCAGACGTACTGGCGATCGTCCGCGATCTCGGAAGTGCCAGAACATTGTTGGGAAGCACAGTTCAGCTTGTGGACTGGACCGTGCTCGATAGTAGCGTGCTCGAAGGATCCGATGCCGTGATCAATTTCGCTGGGGCAAGTATTGCCAAGGGACGCTGGACGGAACGTCGAAAGCGCCAGCTTCACTCCAGCCGCGTCGAACCAACCCGCCGCATTGTCGAGGTAATCGCACAATGCACCAGACCCCCACGTGTGCTGCTCAACGCCTCTGCGGTTGGCTACTATGGGCATCGTGGCGATGAGATTCTCACAGAACGCTCAACGAAAGGGGAGGGCTTTTTGGCGGATCTTTGCGCCGAGTGGGAAGCAGCAGCATGTCAGGCAGAGCCTTACTGCCGGGTCGTTCGAATGCGGCTTGGGGTAGTTCTTGGGCAGGGAGGTGGCATGCTCGCGCAGCTTGTGCCGATCGTCTCACGGCTTGGCGCTGTGATCCCTGGAACAGGCAAGCAATGGGTTTCGTGGATTTCGCAGATGGATGTCTCTAGAGCTACTGCATGGCTCATCGAACAGGAGAACATCAGCGGCGCTGTCAATCTCGTCGCACCCGAACCGGTGACGATGGAAACGTTCATGCGATCACTGGCGGAGTTCTACCACCGTCCGGTGTGGTTTCGTGTGCCGGAGGTGGTTCTCCGTCTTGTGCTTGGGCAGATGGCAACGACACTCACCGATAGCACGCGGGCAGTACCAGCGTGTTTGCAGCAAGGAGGTTTCGACTTTCACGACGGAATTATCTCGCAGTTTTTCGCTCACAGCCGCACATCGAGCTGAACGTACGCCCGTTGGTCCAGTGTGCCTGGCACAGCGGTCAAACCACTGCCCAGCGAAGTGGTGTTGAGCCGCTCCGTTGACCCATAGCGCACCCAGAGTGTGATGCGCTCGAATGCTGACCATTGGACGTACACAAACCAGCGCGTCCCTCGGCCGTAGAGGGGAACACTCACAAGCAAGCCAGGTGCTAACTGCTCGAACGTGTACACTGCTGAGTTGAACGAAGCAGTTGAGTACGCTGTCACACGGCCGCCGAGACGAAACTGCGCACTGAGTGCCATGCTCAGTTCTCCAAAGGCAGCAAGCCCATGCTCTACGGTTGGAAGAGCGCTCTCGGTGGGTATTCGCCAGACGCCCTCGATGCGGAAGCGAGCGATCGTGCCGCCATCGGTGCTATGTTGGACCTCGCAGCGAAGTGTGCTGCGGAGAACTTCTTCGGCAACTGTTCCTGCATCGGTTGAGCGATCCTCGGTGCGATGCTCTTGCCGCAGGCGAACGAAGACAGTCGTTCCTTTCCCAAGGCGTACCCGTGTTTCGTTGAAAACATCCACACCGCGTCGTACTCGGGGGAGTGTGCTGATTCCTGCAGTGTGACGATAGACATCGGCGTAGAAGAGATTTTCCACCTTTGATGCCAACCGCGCCCGAATACCGAGATAGATGCCTGTTTCGTTCGTTGGCTGGGATGATTCGCCGAAGTTGTAGCCATACGGAGCACGAAACATTGGTGCGTACCAGCGTGCGCCGAGTGTGACAGTTGTTGGTGTGGTGCGATGTTCAAGACCTGCGCGAGTGGCCACATTGCCAGCATAGTCGCGGGCAAGCTCTGCTGACCAGGTTGCATTGTCGGTGTTCTGGAGTGCGTAGGCAGATGCAAACAGTCCGCGCCGGGCGGGCATGACAAGTGTTGAGCTGCTTGTCACCGGCATCGGGTACTCGAGCATCACTGTACTAAACCCTGCGACGAATTGACCGGTACGCAGTTCGAGTGCGCCGAGCGCTGCTCGTTCGGTGACGTTTCGGCGGCGGGCAATCTCCGAACTGCTGCGGTGGTAGCCATCGGTGGCCAACGAGGTGATCATCCCTCCAACTGTATCGAGCGAAGCGCTGCGCGGCAATGCAGAGAGCCCAGCGCGCACCAACATCGTGGTGCCATCGGCAACGGCGATGGGGTATTCGAGTGCAACACCACGAAAGAACCGATACTCCAACGCCGAGCGGTACTGCTGGAAACCGCGTCCGAATTCCGTGCATGGTGTTACGACGTCCGTTCCTTTTCGCGCTCCGAACGGACGCCAGAGAACAAGTCCCAGCCCCATCTCTGCGTAGTAGTCGCCGATGATGATGCTGATGTTGCTCACACGCGTTGCAATCGAGGCGGAGAGAAAATCTGCAACGAGCGGTTCACCAGCATCTTTATTTGCAAGCGCAGCCACTGCGGTGTTGCCATGTACCATGTGAACACGAGTGTAAAGCTCGTGTGGGCTACCGCGGAATCGCCCATCCGTGGCAGCACGTGGCGGAGTTGCCCAGAGCATTGCCCGCGACCGGAAGCTCAGCGGAATGCTTACAAGAGGTGTACCCCCGAGTGTCGCGCACCGTTCGAGGATGTACCGTTCTTCTTGGCTACAGCGAACCGCATCGCAGAGCTCGGCAAGCGTTCGTGGTTTCTTCGTGCGGAGCACTGAAACGATGCGGCGTGCGGTTGTGCGTGATACGAACGGCAGCTGCTGGATGTCCTCCACGCGTGCTGAGTCGAGAAGGATGGGGTTATCGCTGTAAAATTCAATTCGATCGAGATCGGGTGTCGAGATTGCGTCGCCGGTGATTTGTTCCAGCACGGCATCTTGTGCCCAGAGCATTGTGCTGGTGACAACAATCACGATTGGTCTTGGATTCACCATCGGTACGCAATCCCGATAGTTGGACTTGCCCCAAGTGCAAGATGGTAATGCACCGTTGCAAGAACGGCGAATTGTTCAATTGCTGCCAGACGAACACTTGCTTCGAGGCTCTTCGGTACCGTTGCATAGGCCACCCGAAGCAAGAGGAACTCTGCAGCATCCCAGCGCAGTGCTGCTGCCATGCCACTTGCAGTTTGGAGTGGGAATACCAAGTCGAGATCGAAGAGCAGCCCCGATGCAACGGCTCTGCTCGCACCGATACGGAATTGTGAGACAGAACCTGATTGCGCTCCTGCACGGCGTGTTTGACCGATGTTGCTTCCAGCGACACCAATAGCCGTGAGACTATCGAGCAGGAAGACCATCTGTGCGTTGATGGTTAGAAGGTGCTCTGTGGCAAAGCCGCGTGCCCGTGCCATCGTGTACCCCAGCGCAAGACCAGCGGTGAGTTGGTCGCTTAGTTCAACGCAACCGAACGTCGTCAGTGATGTTTCGGTATAGCGATCCATGGTCAATGAACCTACTTCTGCACCTGCAGACCACGCGCCTGCACGATAGAGCCCCAGTGCGTATGCTGTCTGTAACTCCCGAACCCCAAGGCGCGACGGCACAATCCATGCAGCAACGCTTCCAGGCGCACGCTCCATTTGAGCTGATACGGGGACGATGCGATAGCCGAGTGGTGTAACGAGCGTTCGCCCTGTCGCTGATACAATTGTGGGTGGGGAACCGAGAACAGTTTGCCCCTGTGTGATTCCCGCCGAGCTGAGAAATAACGCAAGAGCAGCCCGCAAGAGTATTTTTGACACGTGTTCCATGGCAACCACCGCACCGACTGCTATGCCGAAAATACTGTTGTCTCTGGCGATTGTTGGGCTTGTCGGGCATATTCTCAGTGCACAAGAATTCGAGCCACGCGTTGTTGTGGATGTCTCGATGCTTGCGCCGGAGCTCCGCCAGGACGTCTCGACGATGCAGAATGACGTGCTGACGTACCTGCGGCAGCAGAGTTTTACCGGCAAGGAGTGGCAAGGACCGAAAATCCCCATCGAGCTGACGATCTACATCACAGGCGGCAATCTTGCAAACCGGCGATACAGCGCACGGTTGCTGTACACTTCGCGTATCAAACTCGACAGTGGACGAACGTCGCCAATCCTCAAAGTGCTCGACCAGCAGTGGGCGTTCCCCTACACGCTCAACCAGCAGCTCACGTTCCAATCGTTGCGCTACGATCCGTTCTCGACGTTGATTGATTTCTACAACTTCATCGCGCTTGGACTCGATGCCGATTCATACGAGTACCTGGGAGGAACGCAGTACTACCAGCGTGCGCAAGAACTCTGCCTCCTGGGTGCATCCAACAATGCGCCAGGATATAGCCAGATCGTCCAAGAGCCAGGTGAGCTGACGCGGATTTCGTTAGTAACGGAGCTTCTCAACCCACGATTTGAGCCATTCCGAAAGCTCATCTTCGACTACCACTACGATGGGATCAATCGCTTTGCGTGGGCGCCTGATTCCGCCCGAAGTGCACTCGAAGCTGTGCTTGTGAAGATGCTTGCCTTCAAGCGCGAACTGACACAATCGAGTTATCTATTGCGTCTCTTTTTCGATGCGAAGATGAACGAGCTGTGCGAAGTCTTCGGCGGTACGCGGAATAAACGGGTGCTCGAGATGCTCCGCCAGCTCGATCCGAGCAATGCCTCCGTGTACGAAACTGCCATTGAACAGT
>RFIK01000065.1 GCA_003695605.1 Chlorobiota bacterium | reverse complement strand
GTGGTGTTTCCTCCTCGGTTCGCTGATGGTTGGTGTATGTCTCGGTGCGCGAATGAACCTGCAGCTGCCGATTGCTTCCCACCAGCCAGGTGTTATGCCTGCATGGCTCGATGGGACAATTCGCCAGGTTCTCTCTTCCACTGGCAGCCGGATGAGCTGCATCATCGAAGGGACACTCGATCCGAAATTTTTTCCGCCACGGCAGAACGTACGACTGGTTGTATACTCTGAACCGCCTCCAGTTCCTCCATCCGAGCTTGTTGGCAGACGCGCTGTTGCAACTGTTGACGTACGGATTCCTCGCAGACGCGAGCTACCCTACGGAATTTCTGAATGGCAAACAATTGCTCCATACAGCGCCGAGCTTATTGCATATGCCAAGCGTGGGACATTTGCAATCCTCGAAGAAGAGCCGCAGGCTCTGAACTGGATTGCGGCGCTTCGCAGAATGCTTCTCTCCACTACCGACAGCACCTTTACGGATCCTGCATCGCGCACGTTAGCACGTGCCCTCATTCTCGGAGACCGTTCACTGCTCGATCGTCAGACACGCCAACTGTTCAGTCGCACAGGAACAGCGCATATCCTCTCGGTCAGTGGCTTCCACGTTGGAGTTGTGGCTGCACTGCTTGCGCTCATTAGTACGAGTATGCGGGATCGGCGTGTGCGTTTTGCGTTGTTCGTTGCGGGCGTGTGGCTCTATGTGCTGCTGACCGGTGCGCAGCCCCCTGCTACCCGCGCTGGTGCTGCAGCGACTCTTGGCGCCGCTCTCCTGCTTGCGCAACGCTGGGTTCTGCCTCTGCACGCAGTAGCTCTTGTTCTTTGGCTGATGCTTGCAATCGAACCGAAACTCCTGCTGTCGGTATCCTTCCAGCTTTCTGCCGCTGCTGTTCTGGGAATCGTTACGATTGGCTCACCGCTCTACCAGCGGCGGAAGGCGCTGCTACACTCCAGGCTGCTTCAGTGGATTGCAGCAAGCATTGCTATCACACTCGGTGCGACGTTGGCGACTGCTCCGCTTGTTGCGTACTACTTCGGTTTCGTGCCGGTTATATCGCTTGTCGCGAACATCGCAGTTGTCCCGTTGGCATCAGCGTTCATAATTGCAGGCATCGTTAGCATCGGTACGGGAGCGATTTCCTTCGGGATTGGCCGGTTCTATGCGAGTGTCGCCGAGCTACTGGCGCAGTGTATGCTCTGGGTCATCGAGCAAGCAGCGCAGCTCGAATGGAGGCTCAGTGGTCCCCACCTTGTGCCACTCAGTATTGGGGCGATCTTGGCTTCATGGTACATTCTCAGAAGCACGAGCTGGAGGCATATGATCTTCCGTTTTGGTGCAGCAACGATCGCACTTGCTCTCCTGTGGGCTGTTCTTGAATGCATTCGACAGTTACCATCGCGACGGGAACTTGCTCACGGCGCGATCGCAGTTGAGTTTCGCGGAAAAGATGCTGCGCTCATCACACTCACGCGTGGCCTTTCTGACGTTTCTCCACTCGCAAGAGAAATCGCCGACTACTGCATTCTACACCGCCGCAGCCGTGTTTACATCCGGGCTACAGCACTGGAAGCTCTGCCACTGGCACGTTCGATCGAACGACGGCTTGAGCAATCCTGTACCACTGGCATCATTACCCGATGATTGAGCTTCTCCTGCATCGCAGCGGGCGTATCCTCTACGGCATTACCCTCCGGAACGCTGGCAAGTGGAGTGCGCGCGGCTGGACTGCACTCCCCGCAAGCAACGTCAGTGCTCGCCAGACGGAGTCAATGCGTCACGCGTTAGCACTTCAGCTTGGATTTTCACCGGAAGCGTTCATCGTTCCAAAACAAATCCACGGTACCACGATCGCTGTCGTGGATGGTCGAGCACCATCAGAGCCTGCCGATGGCGTTGTAACAACACGCCAAGGGATTCTCCTCGGTGTAACGTGTGCTGATTGTTGTGGCGTTCTGCTCTGGGATGAGAGCGAATCCATTGTAGCAGCAGTTCATTCAGGCTGGCGCGGTACTGCAGGAAACATCGCCGGGAAGTGTGTACGTCTCCTCTGCGAGCGCTTCGGTGTCGTTCCCTTGTCAGTCCATGCGTGGCTTTCCCCGTGTGCATCCGGCGAGCGCTATGTGGTACGGCATGACGTCGCAGCGTATTTCCCGCGCTCAAGCAGGCCAAGAGGAGATGGTACGTACCTGTTCGATAACTCTGCAGAAATTCGACTTCAATTGCTCGAGGCAGGACTGAGCGAGACGAACATTGTCAGTGCGGACATCTGTACAATCGGAGACGAACGCTTCCACTCCCATCGCCGTGATGGCGATCGTTCAGGCCGCATGGTCGCATTCATCGGAATACAGCAACACAGCTTGGAATAAGTGCAGCCGTATTTTTGCACGGCTTACATCATAGCACCCTCTTTGTCATGCAGGAGCCATCGTCCAAGAGTAAACCAATGCACAAGCGATTTCCAGAGACTGTAGCCGGCATTCTGCTTTTTGTTGCAGCAGCAAGTCGGGTGCTCCCTCATCCACCGAACTTTGCCCCAATTACTGCAATGGCGGTCTTTGCGGGATGGATTGCTCCCAGCTATTGGGCAGCGCTTGGCCTTGTTACTGCAACAATGCTCGCAAGTGACGTTGGGCTTGCTCTCCTCCACGGCGATTGGGGTTACCTTTTCCACGGCATGCTGCCAGTTATCTACGGCACATTTGCGATTATCATTGCCATCAGTCGCGTTGTTGGAAAGCGGCGCCGATCCTTCGGTGCTGTTGCTGCGGTCCTCGTTGGAAGCTCACTGCTGTTTTTTGTGGTCACGAACTTTTTCGTCTGGCTGCTCGGTTCGATGTATCCGCACACGCTTGAGGGATTGGCACTGTGCTATGCAATGGCGGTGCCGTTCTACCACGTCAATTGTCTTGCCCCGTTCGAGCTTGTGCGGAATGCATTCGGCGGGGATATTCTGTACGCGCTTTGCCTATTCGGTGCGTATCGCTTCGCAGTTGGTCGCAGATGGACTGCTTCTGCAATAGCTTCTCCCCCAGCAAGGCACTAAGCGTCCCAGGTGCAGACTGCCATTGAACGCTACTCCTTTTAGCGGCGGTTGATTGCATCTGCAAAAGTTTTGATTGCACGCGTAACGCCTGCAACAACCTTTGCAGCATCCATCAGCGGTCCTTCGATTTTTTCCTGTAGCCGTTGCTCAAGCGTATTGATCCGGCGCGAGACTTCCCGAAACTGCTCAAGGCTCTCACCCAGAACTGCTAACTTCTGATCGGCGTTGTCAAGTGTCTTTGTTGCTTGCGCTGTCATTGCCTCTACACTTCGCAGCAGTGAGGGGAGTTCTGCCGAAAGGGTGGAAATCAACTCCTCCGACTGACGCAGCACGATGCTGGCGCGAGTGGCAACATCTTCCAGACTCCGCAGCAGCCGTATGCCCCACACCGCTAACACTACCAGCGCGAGTGCAATTGCTACGATGGCTACCATCATCAGAATTTCCATCACTCCCCACTTGAAAGTTCGCTTCTGAAGGCTTCTACACTGGCTTTGGCTGCTTCCCGGACACGCTCGATGTTCTCCTGAATTTGCTCTTTCGCATGTGTCGCCTTTGTTCGTGCATCGCGGAGCACCTGTTCTGCACTCGAGAGCAATTGCTCGGCGTGTTGCCGTGCTGCATCCACAATAGCCTGGGCGCGGAGCTTCCCTTGGTTGATTGCTACTGGCGGCAACTCCTCACCAAGCTGCTTGGGGTTGAGCGCCTCTTGAGCACGGTCGTACAGCTCACTGGTGCGCTCGGCAATGTCGCGGCGAAGCTCGCGTCCGCTCTTGGGCGCAAAGAGCAGAGCAACAACAGCTCCAGCAAGACCTCCTATGAGTGCACCAGTCACAAAGCCACGGGCGTAGCTATTACCATCGGTGCGTTCCATATCGATTCTCCTGACAGTGGGAAATACTTTACGCCATAGACGATACCGCGAACAGTTTTAGTGCGCACAATCGACAGCTACCACGTCTTCAATGGCGTAGATTTGCTCTATGCACCGCATCTTACGTACGTCATCTTCTACACTGGCGATTCTGGCAGCTGCGCTCCTGCTCAGCAGCGGCAGCACCAGTTGCAATCGAACACGCACAGCGCCTCACAAACAAGCGGATCACTTGCCCGCACAAATCCCCGAGCCAGACGCCAACCGCCTCTACAGTCTCGTTGCCCAGCAACTCCAGTGGGGACCACGCGTTCCAGGAACCGCTGCGCACGACTCATGCCGCCGCTGGATCACCGAGCAGCTCAAACTCTATGCCGATACTGTCTTCGAACAGCCGTTTATAGCCTCGGTCTATGGAAGGCGGTACTCGTGCACAAATATCATCGCTCGTCTCTTCCCCGAGCGGAAAGAACGTATCCTTCTCTGCGCACACTGGGATTCGCGTCCCCGAGCAGACGAGGACCCGATCCCTGAAAATCGCTCGTTGCCTATCCCCGGTGCAAACGATGGCGCCAGTGGTGTTGCTGTCGTCTTGGAAATCGTCCGGCTGCTACGCCAACAGCCCACGCAAGGAATCGGTGTGGACGTTGTTTTCTTCGATGCTGAAGATATGGGTGCACCGTCAGATGCGGCGATGTTCTGCATTGGCTCCAAGTACTTTGCTGCGAACTTTCCACTCCCGGTGCGACCGCGGTATGGGATACTCTTCGATCTTGTCGGCGACCACCACGCGCGATTTTTCATCGAGGAAACGTCCCAGCAAGCTGCACCAGCCCTTGTCGAACGGCTCTGGAAGCTCGGACGACTGTATGGAAATGGCTTGTTCATTGAGCAAAACGGTGGCAGTGTCGTTGATGACCATCATGCATTGATCGAGCTGGGCATCCCGACGGTGGACATCATTGACCTGGAATTAGTGGGAAATCACTCGCCTATTGAACGACGGCGGTACTGGCATACCCGCGCGGATGATATGCGGAACATCTCCGGTCAAACTCTCCGAAGTGTTGCGACCGTTGTGCTTGCGCTCCTGTACTCAGATACACCCTTCCCTCTATGATAATGCAGACCAACCGCACGTTACTCCGCGTCAGCTTCCCTGCACCAGATAACCAAGACGAGCTTGTCGGACGGCTCGATCATCCCGCATTTCTCGGTGCCGAGGATACTGACGGTCGCTTGACTGTCTGGTTCGATCCAACGAAACTCAAACCATCCGACGTTGGCGCGTGGCTACGTCATCGCATCGGTGTACCAATTGCCGAACTGGAGATTGAGGACGTCTCCACCACGGATTGGCTTCAGCAGTGGCGTGACTCGCTCGAGCCAATCACGATCGCTGGCGTCGTGACAATCATGCCGAGCACAACTGAAGCCGCGCTAGCTCACACTGACATCGTCATCGTGCTCGAACCGAAAATGGCGTTCGGAACGGGACACCACGCCACAACGCAGCTCTGCATTGAACTCCTGTTGGAAACTGTCGCACCAGGGCAGCAGTGGATCGATCTTGGAACAGGAAGCGGATTGCTTGCAATCGTCGCTGCAAAGCTCGGTGCTGCGCGGGTGCTGGCGCTCGACTGCGATGCAGATGCACTGGAGGAAGCTCGTGAGAATATCTCAGCGAACGGCTGCGCCGAAACTGTCGAGGTTCGGCAGGCAGATGTTACTGTGGACGAACTCCCACGTAGCGACGGCATCGTAGCAAATTTGCACAGCGAGCTTATGCTGCAGATCAGCTGCCGAATCGCATCCGCCCTTAGTCCAGGGGGTACTGCCATCGTCAGTGGAATCCTCATATCGCAATCGAAACAAGTCGAAGCGGAGCTAACCGGATGTGGGCTTTCGCTCCTTGCCAAACGTGAACGTGGCGATTGGGTAGCACTCCATTTGCGCAAGCTATGATTGCTGCTGCTCTCGATATTGGCACGAACACGGTGCTCATGGCTATTGCTGAGCTTTCTCCGGATGCTCTGCTGGAAGGCAATCCACAAAATGTCGGTGGGCAGGTGGCACCTTTCCCCTCGCACAGTTTGATCAGGAAAGTCATCGCCGATGAACACCGAATTGCACGACTTGGTGAAGGCGTTGATCGCAGCCAGTGGATTAGCCAAGCAGCAATAGAGCGTGCGTCCGCAATCATTCGTGAGTACCGTTCGATTGCCGATGCTGCAGGCGCTTCTGCACGAATTGCAGTAGGGACGAGTGTCTTCCGTGCTGCGCAGAATAGCGCCGAGGTTGCCCAAATTCTTGGAAAGCTTTGGGGAGCGCCAGTAGAAGTACTCTCTGGCACGGAAGAGGCTGAGCTATGCTATCACGGCACAGTGTACCATGGAGAGCGAGCTGCCATTCTCGACATTGGTGGCGGCAGCACAGAGCTGACCATAGGTGAACATGCCCGTATCCTCGCACGGGAGAGTATCGAACTTGGCGCTGTGCGCCTTGCCGAGCGATTTTGGAAGTCGTATCCCATTCCTCAAGACGCACTGAACGCTGCATGGCAGCACGCAGTGGAGAAACTTGCGCCCTTTGTCGAGCTTCCTGCGGTAGAGCGCATGTACGCGGTTGCTGGAACGCCGACGACGTTGGCGCTCATGGCGCAAGACCTCCACCACAGCGACTGGCACCGTGCAGAAGGCTACGTGCTCAAACGCACAGCTATCGAGCGCCTTTGGCAGCAGCTTGCTACAGCATCGCTCGATGAGCTGCGAAGCATCCCTGGCGTCCACCCACAACGAGCGGACATCTTACCGGCAGGTGCTCTCCTCCTCCGCACTGCGATGGACGTCATCGGTGCTGACGCTGTCACCGTGAGCACACGAGGATTGCGGTATGGCGCCTTTTGGCGGCTGGTAGCGCGCTACGAAAAATTTTGCCGGTAGCAATCTGCCCCTACCAATCCGCTCGTATATTTGCGTCCGAACATGTCCAACATCCTCTGTGGGGTTCTCATGCTCTTCAAACGGCCGCGATGGCTCGGTGTGGGAGCCGTCGTGATAATGGCTGGTGCGCTTGGCGGCTGCACGAAAATGATCCAGCCGGATCAATTGGCAGAACTCAAACAGCTTCGGGCACGTGAAGTCCAGCTCGCACAATCCATCCGCGATGGCGAATCACGCAAGCAACGTCTCGAACGAGAGCTTTCGTCCCGGCAGGATGAACTCAAGCGCTGTAACGATCTGCGAGCGACCATCCAATCGCGATTGAACGGCTTCCCAGGGAATCTGGGAGAACCGCTTCCAGAGACGCCACCAGCTCCACCGGTACAAAAGAAAGGTCGTAAGTAACACAACCAGGATAGGAGTCACCAATGCTGCTCACTCCACTTGACCAATGGAAACGGAATGCCATAGTCTCCCTCAGCGTTGGCGCAGTAGTGCTCGCGCTGGCAAGCTGCGGTTCATCGCAAGTTGTCCGTGCGCCAGAAAGCAAGCCTGATAGCCTCTTGACGTACGATGAAGCTATCCTCCGGCTCGATGACTGGCGGATGCGCATCCGGAAGCTCGAGGACGACGACCAAAAGGTGCATGGCGAAGTCAAAATGCTCGAAGAACGGCTCAACGCAGCAGTTGCTGAACTCAAACGTTGCCAAGATGAAGCCAACCGACTCATTGGCGCAACTGATGCTCAGATCAACCAGTTCCGAGAGCGGCTCGGTCGGCTCGAAGGGCGCATCCGTGAACTTCGTGCACTCAACGACAACGATTTCGACGCTCGCCGGAGCGAAGTCTATGCCCTCGCTGCAGAATGGAACCGACTGCGAAATGAGAAAATCGCAGTGTTACCAGAATTTTTCGACCGAATGATAGCTGCACGGCGCGACATCCAAAGCCTGATGGATCGTAAGCCAGCCTGGCGCGGAAAGTACGTCGTCCGTCCGTGGAGCGAATCAAAAGATTGCCTCTGGAATATTGCCGGGCAAAGCGAAGTCTATGGCGATCCCTTCCATTGGCCGAAAATCTGGCAAGCCAATACGGACCTCATCAAGAACCCCGACATCATTCAGCCAGGCTGGGAACTGAACGTGCCACCGCCAGGACCACTCACACCAGAAGAAAAGCGTGCCGAACGCCGCTACTGGCGGAAAAAACGCCAAGCAATGGCTGCTCAGCAAGAGCAAGCCATGCAACAATCCCAGCCAACTCCATCCCCGACTGGAGAATCAACCGAACGCGGAGAAAAACGGCCGTAGTTTTCGGCGTGAGTCTGCTTGAGAGAGCATTGCAATCGTGTTCAGGGCGCAGGTGTATCACCTGCGCCCTCGTTTTTTATTGCTCAGGCGGTGTTGTTCGTTGTATATTTCGGCGACAAATGTTTCACCATCGCAGGACTTGATGGAATACATCGAACGCAAGATCAAGATTGGCGAAGCCGATCCAATAGCGCTGCTCGGCGCCAACGATGCACATCTCCACTTGCTCGAGAGCCGTTTTCCGGCAACGATTATTTTCCGCAACAACACACTTTCCCTTCGTGGGTCTCCGGAGGAGATTCGTCAGCTTGAAAGCGTCATCAGTGAGATGCTCTACGTTCTCAAGCGAAAAGGGACACTCACACTCGATGACGTCGAGGAAATTATCGAGCTGAGCGATAACACCCAACCGAGCAGCTCAAGTGAGCAACCCGTCTCTACAGGACGAACAGCAAACGATGTTATCCTCTGGGGACGTAAGGACCCGATTCGTCCGCGCACCGATCGCCAGCGTGAGTACGTCGAGAAAGTCTCGCAGAGCGACATTGTGTTCGCAATCGGTCCAGCCGGGACCGGGAAGACGTATCTGGCAGTTGCGATGGCTCTGGCTGCACTTCGTTCAAATCGCGTTCAACGGATCATTCTCACTCGCCCTGCTGTCGAAGCTGGGGAGTCGCTCGGCTACTTGCCTGGCGACTTGTTCGAAAAAGTGCATCCCTACTTACGTCCGCTGCTCGATGCGGTTTCGGATATGGTCGCACCCGATAAACTCAAGAACCTCAACGAACGGCAGATCATCGAAATCATACCGCTGGCATACATGCGTGGGCGCACTCTCAACAACGCGTTCATCATCCTCGATGAGGCCCAGAACACCACCATCGGGCAAATGAAGATGTTCCTGACACGACTCGGGCACGGTTCAAAGGCGATCATCACTGGGGATGTCACACAGATTGACCTTAGCCCGCGCGCCCAGTCAGGACTGCTCGACGTACAAGGAATTCTCCGCGGGATCGAAGGCATTGAGTTCGTCTACTTCGACAAATCGGACGTTGTCCGCCACCGGCTTGTCATGGACATCATCGACGCCTACGAACGGAGCGAACAACAACGTTCGCAACCACAAACGCAACCCGATGTAGCACCGCAATGATCGAACTATTTCGCGTCGGCTTTGTAAGCGTAACACTGGTGGATGTGCTCGACATCGTGCTTGTCGCAGTGCTCATCTACGCTGTGTACAGCGCGCTCCGGGCGACAGTAGCGGTGCAAATTCTCTTCGGGTTACTGGCGCTTGTTCTGCTGTCGTTTATTGTCAGCAGTGCGAATATGAAAGCGCTCAGTTGGGTGATCAGTTCGATCATGAACATTTGGCTCTTGGCGTTCATCGTGCTGTTCCAACCAGAATTACGCCGCGTACTGACCGACATCACGCAAACGCGCCTGCTGAGAGTATTCGGCCGACGTGGCATCGAGCAAACAATCGAAGAGGTGCTCGAAGCGGTCAAGGAACTCTCCGAAAAGCACATCGGTGCACTCATCATCTTCACCCGCGGGCAGAACATCAAGGTCACCATCGAAACAGGCATCCAGCTCAAAGCGGTTGTCTCTGCCGAACTACTCATTTCAATTTTCAACCCTCGTTCACCACTCCACGATGGAGCTGTCGTCATTGAAGGCAATACGATTGTCGCTGCACGCTGCATTCTCCCATTGAGCAACCAACGCAAGTTCGGCAATCGCAACTTAGGTACACGCCACCGCGCAGCACTGGGAATTTCGGAACAGTCCGATGTCCTCACCATCGTCGTCTCCGAGGAGACAGGCGCAATCTCCATCGCTGAACGTGGCACCCTCACGATGGGGCTCTCACTTGCAGATCTCCGCGAGCGGCTCTATCGGCAAGGCGTACGAGAAACCACGCTGATCACTGTTGAGTGATTCCGTTCGCGATGTTCCGCATTGAGGAGAGGCGATTCACTATTTTTGTGTGCGGTCAAGTTCCATGCGGCTTCGCCTATCCCAACTCCGCCAGGTTCGGAAGAAAGCAACGGTCAGATAGCGTGGAGTGCGCGTGGCAAGCTTGACCGCTTTCTTTTTTGCTGCCAGACGATCGCACATTGCAGCATGAAACAGGTCATCTACATGAGCCACACGCTCGATGAGACACGCATTGCTATTACTGAGCACGGCGAACTCGTCGAATATTTCGCCGACATCCCCGATCGCGAACGACTCGTCGGAAGCATTTTCCTCGGACGCGTCGAGAAAATCGTCCAAGGCATGAATGCTGCATTCATAGACATTGGGCTTGACCAAGATGCATTCTTGCATTTCTCCGATGTTGATACATCGCTCGAAGAACACTACGATACCGATGACGATGCCGATGGTTCACTGGTAGCAGCAACTGCCGAACATCTTCCCCCTGCTGCGCGCCAAGCACTCCGCCTTGAGCAGCCGCGCCAGCGCGCTCGCACCAAACCAATTTTCCGAACAAAACGCTCTGGCGAAGTGGTCATCAACCTCCAGCCACGGCAAATGGTCCTCGTGCAAGTCACCCGTGAAGCATACGCCAGCAAAGGTGTACGGGTGACAACGCGCATTACCCTCCCGGGGCGATACGTTGTACTGCTACCCTTTGAAAACGTCATTGGAATTTCACGCAAGATAACCTCTCCAGCAGAACGGCGGCGGCTACGTTCGTTAGCACGGCAAGTCCTTCCACCTGGAGCAGGATGCATCATCCGTACCGCTGCGGAACATCAAACCGAACACGAGCTCCAACGCGATTGGGATACGCTGCTTCGCCGGTGGCGCCAAATCGAGCAACAGCTTGCCAGCCGCACAAAGCCTGGCCTCCTCTACCGCGAAGAGAACATCGCCAGCAGCATTGTTCGTGACTTGCTCACCCCGAATGTCGAACGCATCGTAGTTGATAGCACCCAGCTTTACAGCACGATCGAAACCTACTTGGCTGAAATTGAGCCTGAATTGCTCTCTCGCCTCCACCTCCACCGGTTGCGTGTACCACTGTTCGAACACGCGGGGATTGCTCAGCAACTCCCACTCATCACAGCGCGCATTATCCCTCTTCCTAGTGGTGGCTCGATCGTGCTTGATCATACCGAGGCGATGCTTGTGGTAGACGTCAACACCGGACGAGCAACCACCGATGCAGAGCAAGAGCGTAATGCGCTCCGCACCAATTTGGAAGCAGCCGAAGCAATCGCCCGGCAACTTCGCTTGCGCGATGTTGGCGGAATTATCATCGTGGATTTCATTGATATGGCCAGTCCAAAGCACCGCCAGCAACTGCTCGATCGCATGCGAACGCTCTTGCGGCGCGACCGCGCAAAAACCGTCCTCTACTCGATTACGGAGCTGGGGTTGCTCCAAATGACGCGGCAACGCGTACGGCAAAATCTCTTCGAATGGCTCACCGAGCCATGTCCTACCTGCGATGGCATCGGCCGAATTAGTAATCGCTCGAGCGTCGCAAGTAAGCTCGATCGGTGGCTTGCGCACTACAAGCACATTGGCACTGAACGCCGTTTGATCGTTCGCGTCCATCCTCTCATAGCGGCGTACCTAAGCGATGGCTCACTGAGCCGCTTCGTTCGACTCATGGTACGCCACTTCATTCGCCTACGACTTGAGCCGGATCCCACACTTCCACAGGACACATTTCGAATCATCTCGTATCGAACGGGGGCAGACATCACTGCTCGGGTACCCGAACTATGAGGACGCTGACGATTCTCGGTTCAACTGGGTCAATCGGCCGTCAAGCACTGGAAGTCGTTGCAGCATATCATCCCGACGTGCGCCTTGGCTTCTTGACCACGAACGCTAACGTTGAACTCCTCGCAGAACAGGTCGAGCACTACCGACCGTATGGAGTCGCCATCTGCTCTGAAGATGCCTACCGCGCATTTCGTGCACGTTCGCGCTTTGATGGACCAATTCTCTGCGGTTCCGAGGGCATCATTGCTGCGGCGGCGTGGGAGGAAAACGATATTGTTCTCTCCGCACTGGTGGGCTTTGCAGGGGTGGCACCCACGATCGCCGCTATTGAACGCGGTACGGCGATCGCGCTGGCGAATAAGGAAACGCTCGTCGTCGCTGGCGAGCTTATCACTGCACGTGCGCAGGAGCGGAACGTTCCCCTGCTGGCTGTTGATAGTGAGCACAGTGCCGTCCTCCAATGTATCGTTGGAGAATCGCCACACACAATCGAGCGCATCATCTTGACCGCAAGCGGTGGACCATTTCGCTCATGCTCCACTGCGCAGCTCGAACAGGTTACACCGGATGATGCGTTACGGCACCCAACATGGTCAATGGGTGCGAAGATCACCATTGACTCTGCAACACTGATGAACAAAGGATTCGAAGTCATCGAAGCACGGTGGCTCTTCGGCATTCCGCCAGAACGCATCAGTGTGGTGATTCACCCCCAAAGCATCGTCCATTCACTTGTTGAGTTCTGCGACGGTTCGATCAAGGCCCAACTCGGCGTTCCCGATATGCGGCTTCCAATCCACTACGCATTGACATACCCCGAGCGGCGCCCAACAGCATTGCCGCGCATTGATTGGGAGCAGCTCCGCTCGCTGGACTTTGAACAACCCGACACGGTGCGGTTCCCATGTCTGCGATTAGCACTCGATGCACTGGCCAGTGGTGGTACTGCTCCAGCGATCCTCAACGCAGCCAACGAAGTTGCCGTCGCTGCATTTTTGCAGCGCCAGATACGCTTCCTCGACATTGCACGTGTCGTCGAGCAAACACTCGCTACAATACTACCGTCGCCTATGACGTCGCTCGATGCACTAGCTGAGCTCGACCGTCGCGCGCGGTTCGAAGCTCAAAAAATTGTTCGACTGCTCCAGCGGGAACGTTGATGGAAACCCTGCAGATCATCGGCTCGTTCGTACTGGCGATTGTGCCGCTCATTGTTGTGCACGAACTTGGCCACTTCATCGCTGCACGGATGACAGGCACACGTGCTGACATCTTCAGCATTGGAATGGGCCCAAGACTTCTCGGTTGGAATCGCCGCGATGGCTTCGTCTGGGGACCGCTCCCACCAGACTGGCGCGCCGACGGTGTCACAGATTATCGGCTTTCGCTATTCCCAATTGGCGGCTACGTGAAAATCGCAGGCATGATTGACGAAAGCTTCGATACCGCTGCACTTGCTTCGCATCCACAATCATGGGAATTCCGTGCCAAGAAAACATGGCAAAAAGTTTTGATGGTACTTGGCGGAATTATCATGAACATCCTGCTGGCCTATGTGTTGCTCGTAGGTATCGCCCTCGCTGTTGGAAAAACTGAACTGGCAACACGAACGATTGCCTACATCACTCGCAATGCTCCTGCTGAGCAACTCGGTTTCAAAAGCGGTGATGAAATTCTTCGCATTGGCAACACGGAGGTTCGCAGTGTTGCGGAATTCCTCCAGAAGGTTGCTCAAGCTGCCTATCGCGGGGATGTTCAGATCACCCTACGACGCAGCAGCCGTGATACTACAATTGCGCTCTCTGCTACCCAGCTCCGCCACATCTTGGCACAGCGTCCAGATCTCGGCATAGTTCCCGATGGCATGCGACCACTCATCTTGGGGGTTGAAACGCTCCGTCCCGCAGGGAAGGCGGGATTGAGTGCTGGTGATACGCTGCTTTCTCTCGATGGTATTCCCGTTGCATCGGTCGAGCAACTTATTGAACTTCTCAGTGAGCGAAAGCACAAACCAACTACGCTCGTGTACAAGCGGAGCGACGGTATTCATCGCACCACTGTCACCCCCGACGAGGATGGTAAAATCGGTGTGCAGGTGAGTAATGTCATCACAGGCAATATCGTCCGGACACGGTATTCCTTCCTCGAGGCTGCAGAGCTTGGTGCTACGCAACTGTGGTCTTATACGACGCTCATGGTACGATCCATCGGACTTCTCGTGACTGGTGAACAATCGCTCAAACAGTCAGCAGGCGGTCCGATCATGATAGCGCGCATGGCAAATCAAACTGCTGATGCAGGCGCAGTTGCCTTCTTGAGTTTCGTTGCGATGCTCTCGCTGACACTTGCGGTGATGAATATCCTTCCGATTCCAGCACTCGATGGTGGGCACTTAGTTCTTGTCGTGATCGAGGGACTGCTACGCCGCGAGCTCTCGACGAAAGTCAAACTTGCCTACCAGCAGATCGGGGTCGTCCTGATCCTGGCACTCATGGTCATCGTGTTCTACAACGACTTGACACGGTGATGCCGACAGTGACGAGCGCACCGGAGATGGTATCGGCAGTTTTCAAGCGATGGATCGTATTGGTAGCTGCTATTGCGGGGATACTCCTGCCTTCTGACCGCGCGCAGAGTAGAGCCACATCGGGCATGGCTCGACAACTGCGCACCTACGAGCAGCTTTCTGATGGCATCGCGCAGCTCGTGGCAACACCTCAACTCCAGGCGACGAAATTTGGCATTGCGGTGTACTCGCTCGACCGTGATACACTCATTGTCGCTCATAACGTGATTGAGCCACTTGTGCCTGCATCGTTGACCAAGCTCTATTACACGGCAACAGCGTTTGCAACGATGGGACCGCGCTATGCAATTCGTACTTTGCTCGCAACCGACGGTGTACTGCGCGATGGAACGCTGGAAGGCAACCTCTACATCATCGGTCATGGGGATTGTTTACTGGCAAGCGCAGATCTCGAGGCACTTGCTGATCGGATCGTCGGGCTTGGCATCAAGCGCATCACCGGTGCAATCGTTGCTGATGCAACGCATTTCGACCCCATCACCGATCGGCAACAGTATAGCGGTGATGCCGAGCGAATGGAAAATCTCCCGCCCATCACCGCGCTCGGTGTGGATGGAAATACGTTCACTGTTGTCGTAACCCGTGGTGCTGGAGATCGTGTCCGAGTACACACATTGCCTGCCAGTAGTGGTGTTATCGTGCAGTGGGCTGCACTCCCCAGACCTCCTCGACCGGCACCGCCCAATCGCTCGAAAACGCGCATTCGGCAACGCTACGGCGACCGCATCTTCATCCATCGGGGACGAAGACGTAGTCACGCTCTGACCATTGAGCCCGTACGGATCAGTTCGGCTCTCCGAAGCGACGGCATCCAAGAGATTCGCGTCTTCGGCAAGCCACGTCCGAATGCAAGTGTCTCGTTTGCTGTCACGATGCTCGATCCTCCGCTAGCTGCGGCAGGAGCGCTCGAGCGGAGTCTCACAGCAAGTGGGATACGCATCGAAGGCGGCATACGACGTGGCACAGCTCCGCAGAATGCTCGTGAGCTTACCTCCATGGAACGACCACTTCAAGACCTGGTGACGCTCTGCAATAAGAACAGCGACAACTTCATCGCCGAACACGTGATGAAAATCCTCGGAGCCTACTGCTGTGGGAACACGCGGTGCAATGTTCACGCATACCGTACTGTGATGGCCCTCCTCGATTCGCTCGGCATTCGCAGTGAGAATTGTGTGCTCTTCGATGGCTCCGGTCTTTCCCGCCGCAATCGGGTGACCGTTGCTTCACTCCTTGGGCTACTTCGCTACTGTGCTCGACAACGTTGGGGGGACGTGTTCTTTCAGTCGCTCGCACTCGCAGGATGCGATGGCACGCTTGCGCGACGAATGAAGGGAACTGCAGCCGACAGCAACCTTTGGGGCAAGACTGGTACGCACCGGAACGTCAGCGGACTGGCTGGGATGGTGCGCAGTGCAAGTGGTGAGCGTTTCCTATTTGCTATGCTGTGGAATGGCAACAGTGTCGGTCTCTATAAGCGACTGGAGAATCAACTTGGGGAATTACTCGCATCATTCGGCTCGATGGAGCCAGCCAACAGCGTTGGTACTTCGCCACCCCGTTGAGGATCCCCGACGCCTTCAATGAGCTCGCGGTGATCGCCGTGGTACCGTGCGCCATACTGCGCAACGATTTGAGCAGCGGCTCGCGAAGCGGCATGGCCGGAGCGCTCGATCCCCCACCCATGCAAGAGGCCATAGAGGAGCGCACCAGCGTACATATCACCTGCGCCGTTCGTATCGAGTACCTTCACTGGATATGCTGGAATGCGAACTACTTGCCCACCAACACATACGATGGATCCATCCGGGCCAAGCGTAAATGCGAGGTTGGGAACAGCAGCGCTGAGCGCAAGGAATGCCTCCTCCCGGTCATCAGAACCTACGTATGCTCGTCCCTCGCGGTCGTTGCAAAACAGCATGTCAATATGCGGGAGAAGCTCACCGAGCATATCACGGCATGTGGTTGCAACAAAAACATCAGCCATACTCAACGCAACGTGCACACCACGACGACGCGCTTGATGCACCATTTCGAAGACTACATCTGCGCCAGCAGAACTTGTGAGCTTGTACCCTTCGATGTAGAGCCACTGTGCTGCGTCGAGCCAACGCGGATCGAACATAGAACGCTCGAAACAGTCGCTGGCACCAAGGTATGTTTGCATTGTGCGCTCACCATCTGGAGTAATGAGCACAAGACATGTTCCTGTTGGCTCCGTTGGCAATCGTTCAGCAAAGAGCGCAATACCGAGTCGCTGGAATTCTGTGCTGTAGAACTCAGCTTCCTGGTCAATCCCAAGTGCGGAGATATACCCAGCGATTCCGCCGAACTGTCCATAAGCAACGATTGTGTTCGCTGCTGAGCCACCACTCGACTGGCGCCCAGGATGTTTGGCAAGGAGTATGCGGAAAAGGTGGTGTTGCCGTTGGCGATCGGCCAGAGTCATGCCGCTCTTGCGCAGCCCGGTTGCTGCTAATTCGTCCTCCGTTACACTGAATTCGATGTCCACAAGTGCATTACCGAATCCGAGCAATTCCAAGCGACGTCCCATCAGAATCCTTCGACGAAAGTCCGACAAAGCTCTTCGAACGAGATGCCAATGGCTGCTGCTGCCTTTGGCACCAAGCTCGTTTCGGTCATACCAGGTATCGTATTGACCTCCAAACACCAGGGCTGATTATCGTCGTCGAGACGAAAGTCCACACGCGTAATACCGCTGCATCCCAGCACGCGATGTGCTTCGTGCGCCAACGTCGCGATGAACTCCGCAAGCGTTTCATCGAGCTCAGCAGGGACGATGTAGTCCGTCATGCCAGGGGAGTACTTGTGTGCATAGTCGTAGAAACCGTCACGCGGCACAATCTCGATGATCGGAAGCGGGCGATCCCCCATGAGTGCGACTGTCAACTCGCGCCCAGCAATGTATGCTTCGACGAGTGCAGTTCGATCGTATTCCCATGCCTTTGTGATTGCAGATTCGATGTCGTCAAGATTGCCACTCGTCACAATCGAGACTCCAACAGTAGAACCGCCGCAGTTGGGCTTGACGACCATCCCACTGCGAAACTGCTCTCGGAGTTCGCCAAGTAGCTCGTGATCGAGCGTTGTGCCGCGCTCGAACGTAACCCAGGCAGGCGTAGGGATACCACGCGCCGCAAAGAGTAGCTTTGCGCGGGCTTTATCCATCGCCAAGCGGCATGCAAGCGCAGTGCTTCCGACGAATGGAATGCCGCACAGTTCTAAAAGTGTCTGCATCACACCATCTTCGCCGTACGGTCCGTGCAGCATGTTGACTGCACAGTCACACTCTGCAAGAATCGGCGAAGTCGCACACGCGATGTAACTTCTTGGATCGAATGCTGCAAGCTCCTCTGATGAAGGAGCATCCGAAGGAATAGGCGGCAGGTGTTCGATCACGCTTTCAGCACCCAGCGCAGGATCAACGCACTGAACATGGTATCCGAGCGACCTTAGTGCTTGGGCAACTGCCCACCCGCTGCGAAAGGAGATGTAGCGTTCTGGTGAGATGCCACCCAGAAGAACAGCGACCTTTTTCATTCAGCATTTCCGATTGGTTCAGGAAGGTTGCCGCTACGGAGGAATTCGTCGTACGCGCGGCGAAGTTCTTGGACGTCTTCCCAGGTATCGCGTTTGAGCTCAGGGTTTCGGAGCAGCGCTGCAGGGTGGTAGGTAATGAGAAGCCGTGCACCGTAGAAATCGAACCACTTGCCGCGCACGTGGGACATTTTGAGTTTCCTACCGAGCAGAGTCTCTGCAGCTGTGAGTCCCAACGCCACTACGAATGTGGGCTCAATGAGTGACAGCTGTTTGTAGAGGTATGGCTTGCACTGCTCGATCTCGCTTGGTTCGGGGGTACGATTGTTTGGTGGTCGGCACTTGAGAATGTTGCATATGTACACGTCCGAACGTTCCAGCTTGATGGCTGCGAGAATTTTCGTGAGCAATTGCCCTGCACGTCCGACGAATGGTTCGCCTTTGAGGTCTTCGTCAGCACCCGGTGCTTCCCCAATGAAAACGATGTCCGCCGATGGATTACCCGTGCCGAACACGAAGTTTGTCCGCATTGTGCCCAGGGGGCATTTCGTGCAGGTGTGAATGCGCTGGTAAAGCTCATCGAGTGACTGCGCTGCCAGGAAATCATCCTGGTCGTCGAAAATGCGACTCATCGGAACGAGGGTTGACACATCAAAGTGAAAGTGGCGCCCTCTCTGCGTGCTCTCGGGAGGGAGAGACGGTTCGGATTTCTCGACTGCTACCTGTTGCATAGAGGGAATGTTCTGTGAGTACGCCTCTGGGATACAGACTCGTTCTCCGAGCAAGAGCCGGAGATGCTCCAGCAATCCCACAGCAGTAGCGAGAAAGTGAGCACGTCGTTCGTTGCTCATTGGGCAGAACCGGATTCAGTTGGCACCAGTAGCGCCCGGTACTGCTGCGCATACTTGACGTAGTCAGCAGCTATCCGTGGAAGTGCCGCCTGTTCATCGTCGCTGAGCGTACGAATCACCCGCGCAGGAACACCTGCGACAAGAACGCCTGGTGGGATCACATCTCCCTCCCGCACAACTGCACCTGCTGCAATGATCGAACCGGATTCAACAACACAACCATCAAGCAGCACTGCTCCCATACCGATGAGCACACGATCCTGGACGGTACAGCCATGCACAATTGCACGATGTCCTACTGTCACATCATCACCAATCGAGAGTGAAAATTTGCCATTTGTTACATGCAGCATCGAAAGGTCCTGGATATTCGTCCGCCGACCGATCGTAACCGAATGCACATCGCCGCGAATGACGCAATTGAACCATACCGATGACTGCTCACCGATGGCAACATTACCGACGATTACTGCACCGGCGAGAACGACAACACTCGGATCAAGCGTAGGAGTAATGCCGTTGTACGGCAAGATCAGTGCATGGCTACAGCCGTGCATTACTACATGGGCTAACAACATTTCGAAGCAAAATTACTGGCAAGGTGCGGATGTGTAATTTTGCACCGTAGGTACACAGCTTCACTGTGGAGGCACGCACGGAGATGGAGAAAACGCATGCACAGCGCAAAAAACAACGGCGACTCATTGTGGGAATCATCATTGCCTGCGGCGTTGCAAATGCTGCTCTTGAAGTAGCCTCGCACGGAGGCAACTCATCGAGGGAAGAGTCCGATGCTGTTGCATCGTTGGTAGAAAAACGAGTCGTACGTGCCGATAGTATCGTCGTTCGAGCATTACGCACGAGTTTCGATCTCATCAAGGAACTCCAGCGCTTCTTCAATCACGAAGAATGACCCAAGGCAAACGGTAGGCGTTCCATTGTCAAGCGCAGTACGAAGTGCGTCCGCAACGCATGGGAATACATTTGCTGCGTATCCCTTCGTGCGCGCGACTGCTGCCAGGGTTTGTGGATCGCAAGAACGCTCAGTGCGCGGCGCTGCGATGTAGAAGCAGGCAGCAATCTTCCCAAGTTCATCGAGCATAGCAGCGTAATCTTTATCCCGCATCACACCGAAGACCACATTCCAACCCGACGGGAACGGTGGGTGGGAAAGCACGTTCACCAGTGCACGGCAGCCAGCAGGATTATGCGCAACATCGAGTACGAGGAGTGGATCTTGCCAAACGACCTCGATGCGCGCACGAATGCCACTATTGCGTTGGACCTTTGCAACACCACGTCGGATGATTTCCTCTGCCTCCGAGGGAGGTGAATCGGCCCAATAGCAGCTCAGTGCAGCAAGCGCAATCCCAATGTTCCGTATCTGATGCTCACCATGGAACGGCACGAAGAAATTGTCGAACTTCCACTCACCCACTGTGAGTTCGAGGTGCATACCGTCCAGAGTATGGTCGAGGATACGATACTGCCACCCGAGCTCGTCGAGGTACGCAATGCTACGAGCCCCAACTTCCGCAGCACGCGCTTCGAAAATCGGTCGCAGTTCCGTGCGTGGTTCCCCAACGATGACATCTGCTCCTGCTTTAATGATCCCGGCTTTTTCCCCAGCGATTGCTTCGAGTGTGGGACCCAGCCACTCTTGGTGATCGTAGTCAATGCTTGTGATAATTGCAACACGGGGAGTAACGACATTCGTAGCGTCAAAGCGACCCCCAAGGCCACACTCGAGGACGTTTGCTGTGGTGTTATTGTGAAATTTTGATAGTGCCATAACAGTTGTAATTTCAAAAAACGTTGCGCCTACTTGCTCAGCGCGCTGCTCAACTTTTCTGAAACTCTCGACGATGTCGGCGTCACTGATTGGTACACCGTTGATGCGAATTCGTTCGTTGAAGCTGCGGATATGCGGCGACGTGTAGAGTCCGACGGTCTCTC